>JACKPC010000003.1:0-27500 GCA_024233835.1 Leptospiraceae bacterium | reverse complement strand
AATTCTTTTGAAACTTACCATCCTTCTTATATGAGAATGTATCGAGAGTTTGCCAGGTTATGCAAAGAGCAGGGGATACAACTTGTCTTCTATAGTCCTCCTGTCCATAAGCTTTATACGCAGGCCAAAGAACCTTTTCATAGGCAGGAGTTATTATGGAAGAAGGAAATGGAATCCATAGCCCGGGAGTTTTCTGTTTTATACCTCGATTTTGAGTCAAAAATACCTTTGAAGTGCAGGTTTTTTGAAGATATTTCTCATATTTCTTCTTCCTGCTATCCGGAAGTGGTTGAAAAAATTCTTCTAAAATCCGGAAATCTCAGGTAGAAAAATATAAAAAAGACTTGACGATTTACTTCTTTATATTTATCTGTAAATACGTTGCAAGGGCCTGTAGCTCAGTTGGTTAGAGCACACGCTTGATAAGCGTGGGGTCATGTGTTCAAGTCACATCAGGCCCAGAAACGTATTGTGGGGTCATAGCTCAGCTGGGAGAGCATCTGATTTGCATTCAGAAGGTCATCGGTTCGATCCCGATTGGCTCCACCAAACTCCTAATTTCATGATATATTCAATTTTCCTTTCTTTATTTTTTTTAATATCTATTTATTTGATTTTTAAAAATACAAGCATACGACCGGGATTTAAAGAACTCTTCTTACTGAACCGTGCTTTTTTTCGCAAGGAGAAAGAGAACCCACTTTTTGAGGAAGGAGATAGAGTGAAAGTCTGGTTATATTTATCACTTTCCAGTTTTTTACTTTTACCTCTTATCTGGGGACTCTCTTTATTTTTAAAAACCGATTTCAATGTTATTATTGTGATTCTCTGGATGTTCTGGGTTTATAACTGGCTGAAGTACATCCTGCAAGAAAAGAAAAAGAAAGAAAAAAAAGCTTTCTGAAAAAAGTTTGGGACTGAGACTTTTCCTGCCTCAATCCTTTTTCTTAAATCCATCCTAAAGAAAGAAATACTACAAAGGCTATAATTCCAAAAGTAGCCATGGCAGAGACAATATAAATTTGATGTTTGGTTTCTTCAAGGTCGTATACTAAGTATGCAATTTCCCAGAAGGGTAGATAACCAGTTAAAAAAATAAGCCAGGGAAAGTTTATCTGCCACCAGAGATAATTCCATTGTAAAGCACCGATTGAATTCAGTATCATTTCTACAAATACGCAGAGCCAGGCCATAATAAAAGCCGTGAAATGTCGGTTATTAATTTTACCGAAAACCAGAGCATATTTGTTCTCGGGTAAGGCTTTTGTAGAGGCAAGACCCATGAGTAAGAACATGAAAATAATTTCCAGGTTCCAACCCATTAGAGGTTGATAAGCAGTAGGATAGGCACACATCCAGACGGCTGCAAATTTACCTGTGGCTGTATGGAATAAGCCATTCCAGATTTCATTAAAAACATCCATCAAAAAAAAGGCAAGACCTGCAAGTATTGTCGACCAGTTTTTCTTTCTTATTTCATCGAAATAGGCATTCAGAACAATAAGTAGTAAGGGGATTACATACCATTTAAACTGTTTGTAGTCTCTGAGTATGTTTTCAGCTTCTATAGTACCGATTCCTTTACCTGTATACCGAGTAAAAAAGGGAGTCGACCAGATGAATAAATAAGCCAGCCCGATAACAGACCAGATAAATAGAGTCTGCCTTTTACGAATGATTGGAAGACTTTGCATTGCAATATCCTTTCTAATTTTTTAGAGAAATCATATATTCTTTAAATCGTAAATATCACTTCTTCCGGCTTAAGTCGAACCCTTTGTCCGATAATTCCTTTTGGGGAGCGTTTTCCTACACTGACTATCATGGTGATTTCTGCGGCACTCGGTAAATTTAGTAATTTTTTTGCTCTTTCAGAATCAAATCCCTCCATGGGACAGGTATCATAGCCCTCAGCTGCCATACTTAGCATAAATGTTTGTGCGGCTAGCGCAGCTGATTTATGAGCAATGATGCGGACATCTGTAGCTGTAATTTCCCTGGGAGTTGGTTTATTCATTCCTAATATAGAACTGGAAATCTTTTTAATAAGAGAGCTCACACCAAAGGGATCGTTCATATATAAAGTAGGAATTAGTTTTTCATAATAATCTAATGTACTTTGCTCTTTTTTTCCTATTTTATCACCGAAGGATTCCCTCAGAGCTTTTACTAAAAATTGTTGTCTCTCTTTCCACTTATCCGGACGAATTACTATAGCTATAAGTTCATTGGCTGTTTTGGCAGAAGCCTGTGCCATACAATAATCTGCTAATTCTTCTTTTTTTTCGGAGGTTTTTACCCGGTAAAATTCCCATAATTGCATGTTGCTACTACTTGGAGCTAAAAGCGCCCTTTCAAGACTTCTAACTACAGCACCTTCGTCAAAATTTGCCTTTCTATCATATAAGCGTGTGGCTCTTCTGTGATTAACGATTGAATCAAAAGCTTTTGCGTTTTCTGAAAGTTCCATATATATCCTTCTCTATCTTACTATTTTCAGATATTTCATTACGTTTAAAATTTTCAACCGGTATTTTTTAAGCCACCTGAAATCGAGTTCACCAGCATCAATAGAATTTGCATATATTTCTGATTTCCCTGGTATTCTCTCCACCTTTTAATGTGTTCTAATTGTTTTGTATGTAAAATCTGCAAGACAGGGTTTCTGAGCGACAGATAGAACTGTAAAGATTTTCTGCGGTTCATGCTAGGTTCTCCGAGTATTTCTTCAATCAAAGAAAGTCCTTTTTTGTATTCATTTAAAATATCATCGAGAAAGATCTTTTTTAACTCTGTAGATTTAACTAAACTTGCAGAATTTTGCATGATCTCCGGATCGGAATTCAAAAGATTTGTTTCCACATGGATTAAAGTATATCGTAAGAAATTCCAGTTAGCTACAGATTTTTTCAAAATTTCAAAATCGCCTGGTTTTTCTTTCTTTAAAGCTTCAAGTGCTGTCCCGATGCCGTACCAACCGGTGAGGTTAAATCTGGATTGATTCCAACTGAAAACCCAGGGAATTGCCCGTAAATCTTCTATGGATCGTTTTCCCGTTCTCCTCGGGGGTCTCGAACCTATTTTACTATTTTCTAAAACATCGATAGGTGTTGCCTGACTGTAAAAATCTATAAAGCCAGGTTTTTCTATGAGCTCTCTGTATTTTTGATAACTATTTTGAGCCAGGTCAGAAATAATAGAAGCAGGGAAGTTTGTTTCATTCTCCGGATACTTATAAAAGCTTAGTTGTTTTGCAATTCCCGATACTAACATCTCAAGGTTATAAACTGCATTGAGGAGGTTTGCATATTGCTGAGCGATGGTTTCGCCCTGAACGGTTAACTTTAATTTACCGGAAACTGAAGCGTAAGGCATGGATTCTAAAAAGCGATGGATCTTTCCTCCACCTCTACTGATTGTACCTCCTCTTCCGTGAAAGAACCTCAATTCAATATTATGTTTCTTGCTCAGGTCGGTAAGTATCTTTTCTGTTTCATATAGATTCCATCTGCTGGCCAGGATACCACCATCTTTATTGCTGTCACTGTAACCCAGCATGACTTCCTGAATCACCTTTTTTCCGGAAAGTGAATGACGCATTTTTGTAATGGGGTGTTTTAAGAAAGAATCTAATATACTTTTACTATTTTTTAGATCGGGGATTGTTTCAAAAAGAGGAACTACCTGTATGTCTGTTTTGAGCAGGCCTACTTCTCGCATAAAGATATATACTACAAGCAGATCGGAAAGTCCCCTGGTCATACTGACAATAAAAGAGCCAATTCCTTCAAAACCATATTGTTCTATATGCTCCTTTACTACCCGGTAGTATCCCAGTACATTATCTGCTTCTAAACCACAACTGATTCCCGGCAGCAAAAAGGGTCTATTAGATTTTAGTTCTTTATTTAAAAAGTCTATCCTCTTTTCTTCTGACCAATCTGAGAAGTTACATTCTTTTTGACCTGAGGCTTCTAATATTTGATTAAAAGCTGTATCGTGGTATTTACTATTTTGTCGTATATCCAGCTTGGCCATAAAGAATCCGAAAGCATTAACAAATCTTTCTATGGGGAATAATTCGGTTTCGACTATTCTATTTGCTCTGACTGCAATCAGGGTTTTTCGTAGAAATTTCAAATCGTCTTTTAGTTCTTTTGAATTGGAATAGTAAGTATCTTCGTCGTTTGTATTCTGCTTGATTGTATTTTCTATTTTTAAAAGTAGTAAATTTGTATATTGTCTCCAGGGTTCACTAATGTTTTTATTAACAGCCTCTTCTCCTTTTTCTCCCATTGTTTTATGAAATAAGATAATTTTTGCTTCTAATTCTATGGGAACATTATTTGAATAATCAGAAAAGCTAAGAGATTTGGCTAAATTTGTAATTCTCGCGTGGATAAGCTCCAAAGCAGCAATTCTATGGACTTGCAGGGTTTCTTTTGTAACTTCAGGAGTAACATAAGGATGTCCGTCTCTATCTCCTCCTACCCAGCTTCCGAAAGATAATTTAGGAAAATTATCCGGATCTTTTAGAAATTCAGGATTGAACCCCGCATTTTCCCAGGCAGAAATTAGTTTTTTATCTAAGAGAGGTAAGGCCTGTGGAAACACATTCTTGAAGTAGTGTAATACATTATTTCTTTCTGAGGCTATATCGGGTCTTTCGAGATAGATTTCCCCGGTTCTCCAGAGCATTTCCAGAATTGATTTTATATCATTCTGGATATTTTTCTTTTCTGCCGGTGTCCATATCGGGTTTTCTTTTTTTACCAGAAGAAGATAAAGTTGCCGGTGTAATTCTAATACGGTTATCCGTTTTGCTTCTGTAGGGTGGGCTGTTAAAACAGGATTGGCTTCAATATCCGGAAGTAGGGCTTTAATTTGTTCCTCTTTCAAACCTCTATTTTTCCAGAAAGCGAAGGTTTCTTCCCAGGAGCCCCTGATGGCTTCTGCTTCTACTTCAGATTCTAATTTTCTTCTGAATTGATTCGCTGCATTTTCTTCGACCATATTCAAGAGTTGAAAAGATATGGAGTATGCCTGAATTAGTTTTTCATCCGGAACTTCTATATCTGAATTATCCTTGTTTACCCAGGGTAGTTTTTCGGCGACAGACTCTTCTTTTATGTCAACAAGCATTTCATAGAAGCAACTCATTAAATAATTAAGGTCAGTTTGAATTTTTTCAAGACTCATTTCTTCCAGATTTCTTCTCATAATTTATCCTCTATTAGTAATGCAATATTATAATATACTGGTAATCACTTTCTTCCATATACAAAAATTTAAGCTCTTATGTTGTAACCACCATCTACATTACGTATTTCACCGGTAACTCTTAAATCAGGTCGAAACAGATAAGCTGCTTCCTGGGCCATGTCTTCCGGTCTTGCGTTTCCGAGGGGACTTTGAATGTCACAATATTCTACAGCCTCTTTGAGTCCCTGTATGGCACTGCCTGCTTTACTACCTGTATAAGGAGAAAAACGAATTCCATTGACTTTGATGGCATGAGATTTGCCGAGTTCAAAAGCTAATTCGCGGATGATTCTTTCTAAGGCAGCTTTTGCTACTCCGATATTCTTGTATGGGTGTTGGACGACTTTTTCAGCACCTATATAACTGAGAGCGAGGATAGATGAATTTCTTTGTAAGACATTACTTGTTAGCAAAACTCTTGTCAGGGGAATCAAGGAATAAGCTGAGACTTCCATTGCCTGAAAAAATTCTTCTTTACTGATTTCCAGTAAGGGCTTTACAACAATACCGGATTTAATCGATTTATCCATCGCAATGGAGTGTAAGAATCCATTGAGTTGTATATCTTTTTTCTTTAAAATATTCGCCAGATTTTCTATGCTCTGATCCAATGTGACATCGAGGGGTAGGGTGAGAACATCAGCACCTAATTCATTTTTTATAGTTTGAGTAAAACTATCGTAAGTATTATCGAGGTAAGAAATTGCTTTTTCGGAAAGATTCTGGTGATAAGGGGTCTTCCCTAAACCGGTACAAACGAGCTTGCCTCCTTCTTTTTGAATCTGTCTGGCGATATGTAAAGCCAGAGAGCCGGAATCAATGATTCCTGTGATTAAAAAGGTTTTTCCATCTAATGAATGACTCATAAAAACTCCTCTATTTTAATAACTTTAATAAATTTCCTACGGTTTTGTGTTCTTCTAATGGATGTCTTAAGTAAATACTCTCATTGATCTCATATTTATTCCTTCTACCTTCCTTGAGTTTGTGAATTACGCCGATTTGTTCTAAGTCTTCGATAATGCCGATGATGGCTCTTTCTGTAATTCCTACTTTTGCGGAAAGATCCCGTATCCTTTCAGTGGGGTTTCTGTAGAGGCAAATGAGAACATGGGTATGGTTACTTAAGAAAGTCCATTCATGTTTGACTGTCTTTTCTTCGGGATTTGCTTGTCGTTTTTGTTTGCTCATAATTTTACTTTACGAATCAGAATCATGTCCGGAATGAAATCTGTCAATAGAAAAATAATTCATGAAATAAAAAAAATGAATATATTTGCATGAAAAATTATTGACGAATAAAAATACATGAATTGAATTGCATAAATTAGGAGAGGGAGTATGTTTCAATTATCTTTTTTGACAGTGTTCTTGTCTGTTCCTTGCATATTACTGTTCTTGGGAATTCTACCGGAAAATATTGCCAATAGAAGCGGGAAATTGCTGATAAAACTTTACAAAGCCCTTTTGTGGTTGCTTCTACTTACTTATACATTAGCTTTATTTCCTTATATAAGAGAGCTGAGGAGTAGTCCGTTAGAGCTTTTCTCTATTCCTATAGGGAAGGAGTTTCAATTTTCTATTAGCTACTTTTACACAGACATGTCTGTATATTTAGGTATTCTCATTTCCTTTCTGGGTCTGGTTGCCTTGCAGTATTCAGAAAGATACCTTGCCGGAGAGAGAAGGCAGGGGTACTTTTATAAGTGGATGGCTGTGAGTATTGGTTCTATCCTATCTTTTGTATCTTCAGATAATCTAATTGTATTTGCTATATCCTGGTCTTTGTCGAGCTGGGGGCTTCATTCTTTACTTACCTTCTATCCGGAGAAGGCCGCCGGAACTTTGTCTGCCTGGAAAAAATTTTATATCAGCCGACTGGGAGACCTCTTTTTAGGAATTGCAACTATCCTATGCTATATGGAATTTAAAACCCTTCAATTAGACCGGATTTTTTCTATCATTCAAAGCGGGAATTTTACCCGGGAATATACCGAACTGATTGGTCTTTTCCTGGCCCTTGGTGCTTTAACCAAATCGGCTCAATTACCATTTCATACCTGGCTTCCGGATACTATGGAGTCACCTACACCCGTATCAGCCTTGATGCACGCAGGTATAATCAATGCAGGAGGGGTTCTTTTGATTAAACTTTCACCTCTGATGAATTTATCAGCTATGGGCTTAAACCTACTTGTTATCTTTGGAGGGATTACTGCTTTCGTGGCTTCTATAATCATGCTAACCGAAACCAGTATTAAAAAGAGTCTGGCATACTCTACCATTTCGCAGATGGGTTTAATGATTCTTCAATGTGGACTCGGAGCCTATAGTCTGGCTATGGTTCATATAATCGGGCATTCTTTTTATAAAGCTTATTCTTTTTTGAGTGCAAACTCTATTCTTCAGAAAGAATATTACAAGAATCCTTTGCCGGGAATTTGGGAAAAGTTAAGTTTTTCTCATATTGGAGTATCAGTTTTTTTATCTATCGGTATTTACTTTCTCGTAAAAATAATATTAGGAATAGATATATTAGAAAAAAAAGGATTATTGGTTCTGGCACCGACTTTTATAATGAGTCTTATTTTCTTTTTTAAGTTGAGACTTTCTTTTCTGGAGTTTAGCTTGAAAAATTTGTTTTATAGTATTTTCGCGATGATTCTTTTCACAGGACTGTATACCATGCTTTGCCTTTTCTTTGAGACAGTAGTACCTGTTGTTGGAATAAAGAGTGCTGGAGTATCCAATGAGATACAAATGTTTATCCTTATACTCCTTTCTCTGGTATTTCTTTTACAGTTGACTGTGAAATTTTGGAGTCAAACAGGATTTGGAAGAAGTTTCTATATTCACACCAGGAATGGATTCTACATGGATATTGTATTTAGTAAATTAATAAAACCTTTTGTGCCGGATGTAAAATTAGAGAAAAGATAGGAAGGATGTTTATGAATAAAACACTTGAAGTTATAGAAAAACAGCAAGATATCGATGAGCTTCTTAAGAATGCAAGCAACATAGTGGCTCCTTTATGGCCTTTAAATAATTTTGTGGCTGTGAATCCTTTTTTGGGAGAATTGGATAATTCCTTTTGGGAAACAAGTAAGCATTTTCGGGAACTGGCTCATGAAGATATAATCAGTTCCATTTCTTTTTTTAAAGAAGCCTATCAAAAAGGAGACATAGAAGATAGAAGTATTTCAAAGGCTATAGAGTCTGTTTTGGAGGAAGGCTTTTGTATAAGTGCCGAATCGGTTTACGAAACCCTACAGAAGAATATTTCAGATGAGCAAAAAATATCCGGTATCTATTCTGTTTCAGATATTTTAGAAACCAAAGAGGATATGGTAAAAGAAATATCACACTGGTTATCCGCATATTATGATAAGGGTCAGGCACTATGGACTATGCCCTGGAAGCAACTCGGTTTATTCCAGGCATGGAAAGAAATCGCAAAGTATGATAAAAGAGTTGTTCTTCTCGGTCTGGGTAATCTTTATTCCGCGTTCAGTGATGGACCAATAGATAGCAAAGACTATATAGTATATGCTTTAGATAAATTAGCTGTGCCTGAATCTTTTCAGGAAAAATATTTAAAGAGACTCTTTCTTATGATACCCGGTTGGAGTGGATATATACAGTATAAAGTCAGAGCAAGTAGTATGCAGGGAAAAAAAGATAATAACCTTGTCGATTTTCTGGCAATACTTCTTGCTTACGAGATAGCTATCTTAGAAAAATCAGATATGGAATCCTGGTATTCTCTTTTTCAAGAAAGCGGAAAGCTTGAGACTCAAAAGGAAGATTCTAATGAGCTTCTTGTAAGATATACCTTACAAAAAGCATTAGAAATAACTTATAGAAAAAAAATATACGGAAAGCTTTCTTTAGAGAAGGACTTTATGGATTCTAAGAGACCTTCTCTACAGGCTGTGTTTTGTATTGACGTTCGTTCTGAACCTATTAGAAGAAACCTCGAATCGCTATCCCCGGAGATAGAAACACTGGGTTTTGCCGGTTTTTTTGGATTCCCTATAGGTTTACAGCCGGTAAACTCAGAAGAGCATACAGCAAGATGTCCTGTACTTTTAAACCCGGTTTATTATATAAAAGAAGAATGTAAGGGAAAAAAAGGAAAGAAACAATTTGAAAAATATATAGATAGTATCAAGGACTTGAGAATTTGGAATGTGTTCAAATCTCTTTCTATTGCAAGTTTTTCTTTTGTGGAAGCCTTCGGGATCCTTTATTTGTTTAAATTGATTTATAAGCTAGCGGGTAAAAAAACTCAAGTAAAAGCAGAGAAGGATTTCTTATTCCCAAACCCGGAATATAGAAGCGAAGATAAATTGGGCATCCCTTTTGCAGATAAAGTAAATCTTGCCAAATCAGCTTTAACAAATATGGGTCTTCAAACAAACTTTGCTCCTACTGTTCTCATCTGCGGGCATGGTTCTGAATCTTCTAATAATCCTTATGCTTCTGGTCTGGACTGCGGAGCCTGCGGAGGACATGCCGGTGACAGCAATGCAAGAGTGGCTGTTAGTGTTTTAAATGATATGAAAGTTCGGGAAATTCTAAAGGAGAAAGGTATTGAGATCCCGGAAGACACTATCTTTGTTGCCGGGCTTCATAATACCACTACAGATGAATTTGTCCTGTATGACATAGAATCTTTAGACTCCGAGAAGATAGAAGACCTGAAAAGATTACTGGAGGAGGCGGGCAATAAAGCAAGGCTGGAAAGAGCAGGAAAACTTGGTATTGAAAAAGATATTCATAAGAGTATATTCAAGAAAGCTTTTGATTGGTCGGAAACAAGACCGGAGTGGGGGCTTGCCGGAAACGCTGCTTTTATTGCAGCACCGAGAGCTATCAGCAAAGACTCTAATCTTGAGGGAAGGGTATTTCTGCATAACTATAATTATAAGAAAGATAAAGATGCAAAGATCCTTGAACTCATTATGACCGCACCTCTGGTAGTCGCGAGTTGGATAAACATGCAGTATTACGCATCGAGTGTGAATAATGACTATTTTGGTAGTGGAAATAAAACGATTCATAATCTTATTGGAAAATTTGCGGTGATGCTTGGAAATTCGGGAGATATAAGAGTAGGCCTTCCCTTTCAGTCGGTTCATGATGGAAACTCTTTATATCACAAGCCGGTACGTTTGAATGCCATTATAGCTGCACCGATAGACATGATAGAGGAGGTTTTGAAGAAGCATCCGCATGTAAGACAACTATTTGATAATAAGTGGTTGAGCCTGACAGCACTTGATTCTAAGGGTAAGCTTTATGAATACAAGCGAATCGAAGACTGGATAAAGATTTAAAGTATTTAAAAGAACTTTTAGGGGATGGGTGAATATACCGTATTCCCTAAAAACAGGAGGAAATATAAGCGAAATATCGAATTCAGTCAACGAAACTTAGTGAATATTATATTCAGAGTCATCTAATATTCGAATAAACAAAATCACTCCGAGGATAATAACTGCGGATATAATAAAGGTTAATTGGTGCTGTAATCGAAAATAGAGAATACTGAAACAGAGGGGAGATAAGGCTCTGGCGAGAGCACCAAATCCTCTCAGGATTCCGAGGTTTTTTCCCTGCTCTTCTCTTGAGGAAAACAAAGATGCCAGTGAAGACAGACCCGGATGTAAAAACGCACTTCCCATGGAAATAAAACTTAAGGCTAAAAAGCTAATCGGAATACTTTTGGAAAAGGCAATGAGGATGAGTCCGAGGAATAGATTCGCTGCACCAAAGAAGGAAATCAACTTCTCTGATATCTTTCCTGAAATTCGTCGAATCACTCCACCCTGTATGAAGATAATGATAATGCCAATAAACACAAAGGTATAACCGATCTGTCTCGGGTCAAAATGATACACACCATCGAGGTAGAAGTTGATGCAAAATTCAAAACCGGAAAAGGCAAAGGTAAACAGAAAATAAATCAAGGAAAGTAAAGGAAGTTCTTTTACTCCACTCTTGCTGAGTCCGAATACAGGGTGAATGCCGGTACCATGCCGGGAAGGGGCCACATCGAGACCGGTAAGAGTTTCTTCAAATAAGAAGAAGATTAAGAGCAGGTTTAAAAAAGCAATGAATACACCCAGAAGAATAGAAGCTGAAAAAATGGTAAAACCAAAAGGGAAATACTGGTTCAAGTCCAGACCGGAAAGTAAGCCGCTCAAAGGAGGACCGAATACAAAACCGAGACCAATACCGGCACCTATCATCCCCATTCCTCTTGCACGCTCGGACTCATTCGTACTATCTGCCATAGCAGCTGAGGCTACAGAAATATTCCCCCCCATTATTCCTGTAATTACCCTGGATAAAACAAAGATCGTGAAAGAACCCGAATATAACCAGAGTATATAACCGAGGAAATTTCCGAGAGAAGTGGCTATGAGGACCGGTTTTCTACCTATATTATCCGAAACTTTCCCCCAGATAGGAGAAAAGAAAAATTGCAGGATAGAATAAATGCTTCCGAGTATTCCTCCGAATAAAATAATGAGATAGGCATTACTCTCATCCCCTCCTAAAAACCTTGCAAGATTGAGAATACTTTCGAGGAAGGAGTCCTTTCCTTTTGCCAGATAATGTTCTAAGAGTCTCGGAAAGAGAGGAAATATGATGGAAAAGCCCATCATATCGATAAATACGGTTAGAAATAAAATCAGCCTGCTGGTCTTTTTATTTTCCAAGGGAAGCCGTCTGTTTAAACTTTATGGGCCTGGTTTTCTTGAAGGTATTGAAGCTGCTCGGAGAGAACTTTTTCGATACCGAGGTTTACTTCATGAATCGCAGTGACAGAACGATACAAAAAATGACGATAATTATCATTCGTTCTTTCTGCCAGCTTTCGCATATCACGAAAGGCTTTTTGGGTTATCTCTCGAATCTGAATAGCCTGACCGGATTGTTCCTCTTCTCCTACTTTTACCAGGCTATTGGTATCTTCTAAAATTTTCTGAATATTTTGCTGAAACTTTTTTTCTCCGATACGAAAAATTGCGATGCCGGTATTGACAATATCTATGAAAAACTTATCGTCCACGAAAAAACTCCAGAGAACTTTTTTTCCATGATTTGATTCTTACCTATTTTGTATATACGATTATTAAGAGCTTTCTACAATTTTTTTAATCTGATCTCGAAGACGGGCGGCTATTTCATAGTCTTCCTTTTGAACAGCCTTTTGTAACTCATCTTCTAAAACCTGTAATTGGGTTCTGGGCTGAGATACCGGTTCTTCCTCTTGAAATTCACTTTCGGAGCTTATGTCTTCCTCGTTCATCATAACCCCGGCTTCTTCCAAAATTTTCCTGGTAATATAAATAGGAGCACCGGCACGCAAAGCGAGAGCTATAGAATCAGAAGGTCTGGCATCGATCATGAAAATTTCTTCATCCCGACGAAGAGAAAGTTTAGCATAGAAGGTATTATCTACAATGTCATCAATTGTTACTTTAATAATCTGACCGCCTAAATTGGGCAGTATCAACATCATAAGGTCGTGAGTCATTGGCCTTGGAGGGGTAATTCCATCCAGGACACTGGTAATGGCGTGGGTTTCTAGGGGGCCTATAAATATTGGAACCACTCTGGAATCTGTTGCTTCCCTAGGCTTTAAAAAGACAGCGAAGCCCACATTGGTAAGGGTTATATCAGAAATTTTTACTTCAATCAGATCCATAATATGTATCTTGTCACAAAGGGAGTTTTTTTAAAACTAAAATATTATGGTTTATCAGGTCTATAAAATTATTTTGGTAAAAAGTGTTTTAAAGTATGCTCAGCGAATCGATTTATTTTACTCTAAACCTTGCTTCCTTCACAGCTCTCCTCTGGAGTTTTTTTCCCGAAAGAAATGAATCCATTCGGAACAGGATACAGGATTTCGGGATAAGCTTTATTTTCTCCCTCCTCTTTTACCTGTTTTCTTACACACAGAGAGCTGCCGGGAAAATAGAAGCTTTTCGAGAATTCATTTTCAGCACTTCACTTCTCGGACTTCTTTTCTTTAGTTTTCTTTTTAACCTAACTCTCTATATGAGAGTTAAAAAAATGATACCTTTAAGTATCCTGCCTTTTGCTTCCATTTTTCTTTTTTTTAGTTTTTTTGGCCTCGAAACCTTTCACTTTCCCTGGGGGGAAATGAATTCCTTTTCCCTCCTCAAGACACAGAATCCGCTCATTTTTCTTTCCTGCTTTGGAATTTATTTTATTCGGAAGAAAAAACTCGCTTCCATCGTTTTCTTTGGCTTTCTCTTATTCTTACTTATTCTGCGTTCCTATCGGGTAAGTTCCTATAAAAGCATGGAAAAGCACATCTATGGACGCTATATTCCATTTGAATTCTTCTTTGATTCCGATTCCTATGTTTTAGAAGCTCCTCCTCAGGGCAAAAACTTGAAAGAAATGCGGGGTGGCCTTTACATGTGGAAAAAAAGCAAGCAACCGGATGTAGACCAGCTCTACCAATTCGATTTGAGAGCTGTTCGAAAATTAAAAGGAGAACAGAAATATCTCCTGCAAAGAATCGTAGCGGAAATGGAGTTTCCCGTGGTTTTACGGTATCGAACCGTGATTACCATACATGACCTATTTCGGTATTACAGAGGGGAAAACTATAGAGTGCTCATTAATGTGAAGGAAAAGGATGTGAAACTTCTCGGTCCGATATTTTAATGGGCCCAGTAGGACTTGAACCTACGACCCACAGATTATGAGTCTGTTGCTCTAACCAACTGAGCTATAGGCCCTTAAAATAAAAGACAAAATCCAATTTTTCAATGAATCTAAATTTTTCAAGTATTTTCTGTATATCTCTTCAAAAAGCCGGTAGTTTTTCCTGCTCATAAGTTTAAAATAATCTATTGACAGGATCTTTTAGTTTCATTTTTTTCCTAATAATCAGGGAGAGAAAACAATGCCAATTTATCAATACTCCTGCAGCTCCTGCGGAAAAGAATTTGAAGTACTACAACATAATTCGGAAGTTCATAAAACCTGCGATGAAGTAAGTGATTGTTCGGAGAAAGGTGAGTTAAAAAAACTTGTTTCAAGTTTTGCTACGAATGTAAAAAGTTCCGAGAGTAACTTTCCTTCCTGCGGACGGAATCCGGCGGATTGTGGCTGTATGAACTAAACGTAAAAGTCTTACGACCTCTTAAGGTGATGCGGGTGGTGTGGTTCGGTACAGCTCACCAACCGTAGCGATGATAGGCTTACCTACTCCAGAGAAATAGCCCCACAAGCAGCAAAGATACAATCAAGGGAATTTTCTTTAGCCATGTTGTCCAAATTTTTAAAGCTTCCTGTTCATCTTTCGGATCCAGAGTGTGTTTCTTGCTATATTCATGAAAATGAGTATGACAGTTCGGACATAGCTCGACTGTATTCCCCTGATTACCAAAAATACTCCTGGGCAGGATATGATGTTCATGCACATAAAAATACAAGCCGCATTTTGTACACTGGCCTTTCTTTGCTTCTCTCATACACTTATCCCAGTTTAAAAATTCTAATGTGAATATAATAATCGCCCAACTCGTCATTATAAAACACCGGAATGAAATCGAGTTCGTATTTCTCAGAGGCTTTTCTCTCCATCCTTTCCAGACATTCATATACCACCGGAAGCCTGCGGACATCAGCTCGAAGCAGGTATTCTAACATGAGCCTGTCCCATTCGAGTTTTTGAATGTTTTCCTGTGGAAAAGGCTTGGACACATAGATACTGAGTCCTACCGAATTCTTTTCTTCGCTATAATCTGCTGATACTAAAACTTCACTTTCTTCGGAAGGATATAGCTTTAAAAGTTCTTCTTCGAGTTTTAATAGCTGTTCAGGATTAAGGCCACGGTAAACCTTTGTAAAGATTTGTGCCAGTTTTTGAAGGCTGATGATTTTATTCGTATTTTCCATGACTATCCAAACTCCGAAGTACAAAACTATATCTTTATGTAGTTCCTTGCAAGCTATTTTTGTCCTTCTCATCCGGTTACTGTCCAGCTCGGTTGCTGAGTGAAATTTATTGTGTATGCAATAAATTTAGTATCGAAGCACGCTCACAGGCTGTGTGAAAAGGGCTTTTTTCACTTATCAATTTATTTCATTTGGTCTATAACTGCATTATATTAAATAGAATTTATTGCTTAAATTACTTTCCACACAGTCTGTGAGACAAAAGTAACTCTATTTGTAGAAGAAAAATTCATTTATTTTACGAATGGGCTGAATTTAGAAGGCCTACTTTTTTGAAAACCTATTTATATTTGAAAAGCTAGTGATTTCCCTAGCTTTCAGGAAAAAAAGTAAATCTATAAAATTGTCTTACAAGGTAACAGCGGTTTTCTTTCATTGCTCTGTCAATATTTAGCTTGAGGTTAAGATGTATAAGATAATTCTTGCAGATGATCATTCTGCGACAAGGAAAGGAGTAAAAGCTTGACAGCAGCAGGCTCGATTTCGTTTGCTGCTCCCTTAAAGCAGTAATCCTGTAAGGGAGCAGGTAAAATCTCAGGCTGCGCCTGTCAATTCTATGGACATGCGGGTAGTTCTGAGGGGATTCGTTGAATAATTCCGATTTCGTAATTCAAAGCGATAGGGCATATTTTCCGAAATTCCAAAAGGACAGAGAAAGTTCAACTCGGTAGAAGTGTTTTTTGAAAGGGTATCGAGTTTGATGAAACTCTGATCCGCCATATTTTGCAAAAAGAGTCCTTCATCTTCCTTTTCGAGATCCATTTTCAGATTTTTTCCTTTTAGAACTCCAATCGTTGCCGGGTAAATCTTACTATTCTTTTCCCCTGTTTTGACATCTATAAAGGTCTCTAATTCCGGTATATTCTTTACCTTTTTCGTCTTTCCGACTTTTGCTCGACTCACTACTTCTTTAAATTCCTGAGAGGGAGTAGCCCCGACTTCAACTCTATGCCTTGCCGGGTCAAAACTATCGTGCTGGTCTTCAAAGACACCCTGAAAAACGGGGTAGAACTGACAGAAGCCTTCGATATTCACCCTTCCGCCATCCAGAATTATATTTTGAATGGAGCGTTTGAGGTCATTGAGAACCGCGTAGATGTCACTTTTGGTGACCGTTGAGCCGCCTTCGAGCATCCGATTTACTACTTCGTCCATGCCTTTGCTGGGTGGAGTTATCGCACGAGCATGGTAGGTATTGCTCAAAGTGTTTCCATTGGGAGCTGGATATAAGCCATATTGTATCATATAGCCTCCTTATTTTCGAATTAAAGTTTTTAAATTACTACTTTTGCGTTTATTTATGTTTTTCGCTTAAAATAGTAACAGCAATTCCCGCTTTAGAGTACAAGGCTTCTTAAAGCCTGTTTTTTAACCCATAACTTACGGGTTTTCTTCGTGGAAAAGAATCTAAAATACTTAGCTTGAATAAAAATTGGTATAAAATCATAGTAAGATTAGTACAAGAAAAAATGACTAAAAGCTCCTTCAGAAAATCTTTCACTGTTTTTTAAAATTGCACTATGATGAATTTTGTCCTATAGAAATATTTGCTTTAAATCCATAAGCAATAGCCTGGAATAGTTGCTCCATAGATGAAAATTCAAATATTTCAAACAAGTTTCTTATCTTTTGCCAGAACAATCTTTTTGCATGAAAAGTTCCAAGTGCTTTTCGAAATAATGCACAGCTTGATTGTTGGATCTGATCTACAAGAAAAGCAAGTATCATAAGAGTTGCAAAGTTATTAGACAAATTCTTACTGCCATGTCCATAATTGTGTTCAAAGTGATAACCCTGATTTTTCAGAGTATTGAAGGTTTCATTTTCTATCTTCCATCGTGCTCTCGCGATTCGCATCAATTCATAAGCATTTTCTTTTGTAATTTCAATATCTGTAACCCAGCTAAAAACAATCATATGCTCTTTTTTATCCACCTGCTTATACTCAAGGATATTGACTTTGAGTTCTGAAGTCTCATTTAAAAAGATTTGGTTTGTAAAAGAAAAGTAATGAGAAACTCCATCTTTCTCTATACAGAGTTGCTCTGTCTTTTTCAATTCCTGTAGCTTATCAAATTGATTGTAAAGGTGTTTGTGATTTTTTTCTTTTACACCTATGATAAAGGATAGATTCTTTTCTTTCAATAATTCAATGTGGGGAGCATTTGAAAACAGAGAATCCTCTACAAATATTGTTTTTAAATGAGGATGCTCTCTTCTAAAATCTTCAATAAATCGTTTAGAGGCGTTTAACTCACAGTCATTTTTTGTTTTCCCATCTTCGTTTGTAATAGGTTCAAACATAAGAGGGATAACTTCTTTCTTATCCGGATGCACAATACAGGCACCATACATCATATGCTGGTAGAGAGTTTCACTTTTCTTATTCTTTACAAGACAGGATTTACAATGAATTTTTCCTGAAGAGAAGAATCCGGTTCCGTCCCCGGAAAGAATATAATAATCATCAAGGACACGATAAGATTCGAGAACCTTGCCACGCTGAAGTTTTGAAAAAAGGTTTTTATATATTTTCCTGAAAGCTCCTGTTGAAACTTCATCAACAATTTCTCTCATTTGAGTGTCAGAGGGTATCTCTTGAATCTTGTATATACTTTGAAGATTTTTATTCTTCACTTTTTCTCTTTCAAACTCAAGAAGTGATGCGTTCTTTTGAGAAAAGATAGCAAAGGCTGACATTAAAGCATCTGTTAGAGAAATCGAAGGATTGACCCTGTGGTCTGGAATTTTAGAAAATTCCTCCCGAATTGCTTGATAAAGTCCATCTGCTGATAAATCTACCCGTGCGTGTAACTCGTTTTTGGCTGGCATATAGTCAAAAAGACTATATCCCTGCACAGGTACAAGCGATTTTTGATGAAAAAGTTTACGAAAGCTTTCCCTGCAAACCCAAAAATCTTAGCCTTATCTGTCTATTCCCTGCAAAGCGGGAATTGCTGAAATAGTAACGATGCTCAAGTAAACAAAGCGTCAAATGATGAGCAAGCTTTTTATCGAGATAAATAGCAAAAAATAGAATTTTTATCTTGTTTTGCGTTCGATTTGCAATAGTTCCCGATTTTTTGAGTGACTCTCACTTTAAAAGACTTGAACTTTTTTGTAAACCGCTCAAGATGAACCTCGAAGCAGGCCATCGTTTTTTCCGGGAAGCAAGCGAGCCATCGGTGGCTCACCTACGATTCAATAAGTATTCCCCGATTTTTTGAACGAGTACTCAGCTTTCAAGAATAACCCTATGAAAAAAATTACCCTGCTCTATATCCTATTCTCCTTTTTAAAACTCTTTTCCCGCCCGGTTGAATATAAAGAGTTTCAAAAACTTCAGGACAAAATCCAAAAACTCGAAAAAGAAATCGAGATTCTCAAGAAAAAGCCTCCTCCCGAATCCCTTCCTTCGAAAGAAACAGCGGAGGGATATAAAACTACAAAAACAGAAGAAGAGAACCCCGGTCTTGTCCCGGAAGAAAAGCGTCCTCCCGGCAACTATGCTTTAAAGTCCAAGGGCTTAAAAGTCATGAGTGAAGCAAAGATCGAAGAGCTGAAAGGCAATGCGGGAAAGCGTTTTGCCATCGTGATAGGAATCAATGATTATCAGGATGCGGGGATTAGCGATCTAAGCAAGGCCAGAAACGATGCCATTGTAATGGCGGAAGTTTTAAAAACCAAGGGGCAGTTTGATGAGGTTTACCTGATGACCGATGCAGTAGACCCCAAAGGTAAGGATAAAAACCTCTACCCCACCCGCTTAAACATAGAAGAAAAACTCGATAGTGTGCTTCGCTTTGCAACAGAAGAAGACATGGTGCTTTTCTTTTTTTCCGGTCACGGGATTTCAGATATGGATGAAAAGGGCTACCTGGTTACGGTAGATACTGTTTCAGATAAGCAGTATAATTCTTCCTTAAAAGTCGAATCTATCGTGCAAAGGTTTAAGGAAAAAAGGCTGAAAAAGACTCTTCTTATTCTGGATGCCTGCCGGAATAAAGTATATGAAAGTAAAAGCACAACACAGAATCCCTTAAGGCAGGAAAAATTTAAGGCAGCCGAAGTATCCGCCACCTTTTACTCCACCAAAGCAGGTTACTTCTCTTATGAAGATCCGAACTTTGATTTCGGAGTCTTTACCCGCTACCTCGTTTACGGACTGGAAGGAAAAGCCGATGAAAACAACGACGGTGTGGTGGCATTTCGAGAACTCCAGGGCTATGTTCAGGAGGAAGTGGATAAGTGGTCGAGAGATAATAATAAACAACAGAAGCCCTATGTAAAAATTTATAACGAAGTTTACAAAGACCTCGCTTTGAGCATTGCATCTAAAGCACCGGAAACAGGGGAAAGTCTTGCGGATAAGAAAGTCATCAAGCCGGACCGGAATCCCTATATCCTTCGTTCAGCTATCTTTCCCGGCTTCGGTCACAGACTGTGTGAAAAGTCTCGTTATTGAATATTTTTTGTTTGTCAGGAATGTAATGTATATAGAAAATTTCCTTATAACGATAAAGAGTTATAGGTGCAGCTATGAATTATATACAAGGAACTTCTCGAGAACAGATAGTATTATACAGTGAATGTTTGGATAACGTCATAAAAGAAGATAGTCCGGTAAGGGTTATTGATGCCTATGTTGATAATCTCGATCTTAAAAAATTAGGTTTTAAAATTCCAAAGTTAGAAACAGGTAAACCACCATATAATCCACATGATTTACTAAAAATATATTTATACGGATATATAGAACGAATCCGAAGTAGCAGAAAATTAGAGAAGGAATGTAATAGAAACCAGGAACTTAGGTGGTTAACAAAGAATCTCGCCCCGGATTTTAAGACAATAGCTGATTTTCGAAAAAATAATAAAGATGGAATAAAAAATATCTTCAAAGAGTTTTTATTCTTTTGCAAGAAAATGAATCTACTAACTCTTTCAATAGTTGGAATTGATGGAACGAAGCTAAGAGCACAGAACGGACAAAATAATGTATTTAAAAGAGAGCGTATTGAAAATATCGAGCAAAATATAAAATCCAAAATACAGGAATATTTGGAGGAATTAGAATTGAATGATATTTCCGAAGCAAATGAACTAAATCTTAAAGATGGAGATGAAGCCAGGGATGTATTAAATAAACTAAAAAGACTAACGAAATACAATGATAAAGTGAAAGGGATTCGGGAATTATTTGAAAACGACCCGGAACTACAGGTCTATTTTGCTAACGACACAGATTCAAGATTTCAAAGTGACAAAGGAAAAATTCGTCCTGGATATAATGCCCAAACTGCAGTGGATAATACAAATAAGTTGATTATTGCAAATGATGTATCGCAAAAGTCAAATGACCTGGAACAAATGACTCCTATGATTGAAAAAGTCCAGTCGATAAAAGAAGAACTTAAAATAGAAAATGAGACAAATGCAGTAATGGATTCCGGATATTTTAGTGAAAAAGAAATAATGAATAATAAAGATAAATCGGGGATAAATATTATAGTACCAGATACCAAATCTGCACTGGATAGTAATAATAAGCGTGAATGTAAAAGTAATCCTGATAAACTTCCTGCAAAAGGATATGAAATCCAGGATTTTGTTTATGATAAAGAGCGGGATATATACGTATGTCCGGCAGGAAAAGAATTAAATAGACAAAATGAAAATCCAAGACAGACGTCATACGGGATTTATGTAAATGAGTATAAATGTAAGGAATGTAAAGATTGTTTTCATAGAGCAAAATGTACCAATAGTAAAACTGGACGAACTATTCGGGTCTCGATAAACCGAGAGACAATGGATGATTTTAAAAAAGAGATGGGGAACGAGGAAAATAAAAAGCTAATTCGTAAACGTAAGGAGATTGTGGAACACCCATTTGGCACTATAAAGAGAAATTTGGGGTTCACTTACTTTATACAAAAAGGAATTAGAAGCGTTCAGGCCGAATTTAGTTTCATATGTTTTGCTTATAATTTTAAAAGAGTCATAAATATTCTGGGAATAAGGGCTTTTATAGATGCTGTAAATGCAAAATAGTAGGAATAATAGATTTTTATTTGATGGATAGCAATGAATTTTCTCTCTTTTATGACTTATAGTAAATTTATTTACTAAAAACCAATTTGGAATGATTGGTTTTTAGTTTTTTTAGTAAGAACCGAGTTCGTCAATATCTACAGGTTTTTTTTTGCTCACTTTTCACACAGTCTGTCAGGGGAGGATTCGCAGGTACTCATTCATAATAGAATATTTACAATTCTTTTATATAATCATTTTGTTTCCGGCTTAGAAACTTCCGAGAAGAAGCCTTCCGCTTTTTATACTTTCCGAGACAATTATCTCGATTCGAGGGGTCATTTGAACATGGGGAAAGTCCTTCTCAAGTTTCAGGAGTTTATCAAAGAAAACTATTCCAATAAAGATGAAACGTTTTATGAAAGACAGGGTCTGAGCTAGTTACGGTATAGTAGACACCTTTTTTAACAAAAAACGAGGTAATAAAACGATGAAAAAGAAAGGAAAATACTCTGAAGAGTTCAAGGAACAGGCGGTAAAAAGGACATTGAGTGGTTCATTTACAATAAAAGAAGTAGCGGAATCACTGGGTATAAATTATCATACTCTACAGAGCTGGAGAAAGGAATACCTACAAAAACAGGAAAGTGGAATGCCGTTGACAGATAAGCAAGTAAAGGAACATGAGGAATTAAGAAATCTTCGCAAGGAAAATATGAAGTTAAAGGAGGAGAATGCAATTTTAAAAAAGTTTGCAGCCATGCTCTCAAGAGAACAGTAGATAGATACACATTTATGGAAGCGAGTAATGAAACATTTCCAATTATGAGTATGGCAAGAATATTAGATGTATCTAAATCAGGATATTACAAATATCGAAATCGTTGTAAGGACGAGTTATCAAAATATTGTCCTGAAATCATAGAGCATTTGAAGAATACCTGGAAGAAGAGTAAAAAGACCTATGGGCTTATTCGTTTACTTGATGCGGTAAAGAAAGTGGACAAATCTTATGGTGCTCGCAGGGTGCGTAGGATGATGGAATTACTGGCGATAAAGGGCAAACAGGAGAAAAAGTTTAAGATTTCAACGACTGATTCAAAGCATAACGAACGTATAGCAAGAGACCTTGTTAAGAGGAACTTTTCCCCTAAAGAGAAGAATAAGATTTGGGTATCGGATGTAACGTATATAAAGCAAAAGGAAAGTTGGTTATATCTCTGTGTGATCATAGATTTGTATTCGAGAAAGGTAGTGGGTTGGAGTCTATCAGAGAAGAATGATTCGGAACTGATAACAACAACTCTTGATAAGGCAATACGGTCTCGTCGACCAGGACGTGGGCTTATTTTCCATACGGATCGTGGATCTAATTATTGCTCGCGAAAGACAAGAATCAAGTTAATTGAAAATAAAATAATAAGAAGTAATAGTAGAAAAGGAAACTGCTGGGATAATGCAGTGGCTGAATCATACTTCAGTACCTTAAAAAGAGAAATGGAAGTAAATGTGTTTTACGATCTGGAAGATGCAAAAAAAGAGTTTTTTGATTATATTGAAATATTTTATAATCGACAAAGAACGCATTCTTTTTTAGGATATAAAACTCCCACAGAATATGAGGAAATGGCTGCGTAGTATGTGTCCACTAAAACGTAACTAGGCTAGTCGTCTGCTTCTCATCGCTTTTCTCAAGCCTATCATTAATGGCAAGGGTTTCTACTATGTAGGGGTTCCTGAAAAAGTTCCTTTGTTGTATTATTCCAAACGTTATCTTTTTTTAGAAAAGTTTATTAAATTAATAATATATTACTTTTATAGAGTATTAGGCTTTCGGTATAATCGAAATGCTGAATAGCTTTGTTTGTTTTATCTCTATAATACATAAAAAAACGATAAAAAAGAAGCCTTAGCTTCTTTTCCAAATTCATTACCAGGACTATTAAGGCTATAACTGTTTTTCCTGTTTTAGATAATTTAGCCATAATCCTATCCATCCCGTATTTTCTCTTTCCCTCTCCAAACTTACCTTCAACTGAATTTCTAATTGAAGCATTCTCCTTTTCGTAATCCACTCCTTTTAAGGGGCGGCCAAGTGGTTTACCTGCCATTTTAATTCCATGTTCTTTACAAAAATCTCGATTTTCTTTATTCCTAAATATTTTATCTACATGAACAATAGATGGATAGTGTCCATTTGTATTTTTATAGTTTTCTAATATTGAGATAAACAAGACTCCTTCATTATAACTGTTCCAATCACAAATTTCAATCCTACTAAACCCTTCTGTCATTGATATTGTTAACTTTGCACCAAATTCAGTCTTGGCAGCATCCTTGCCTCTTTTTATCGGACGAATATGTGGCTGCGATATACTTACTATTCTATTATCCACACGGCGGGTATTATTTTCATACATTTCAAGCTGTTGTCTGTATACTTCATGAATCACTAATAAACACTTATACCACTACCTGTTTAAATCTTCGAGCTTAGAGCCATTTTGAAGCAGTTCTGAGATTGTTTGAAGGTTCCTCCTTATATAGTTTAACTGTTGCTTGATTGCCTTTCTTAACCCTCTTCCTCCTTTTTGTTTTCTCCTGGTATATGATAAAAATTGTTTTCTTGCTCTTTTTCTATATGTACGGGGCTTTTTTATTTTGCCTACCAGCGGCTTAAACAATTCATCGATGATATGTTCTGTTTTTTCTCGTGCTTCATTCAATATGGAAATATCTGTTGGATAACGAATATCCGCAGGATTACAGGTCGCATCTATTAATAAACTTCCCTGATTTTCTTTTGATTCACCTCTTCTATTTTCTATACTCTCATCTTCATTTACACCAGTTGAACCTGTTGGCTTATCATCGTTATCATCTTCTTCTGTAACCTGTTCTGAATTGATAATCATTTCGTTAACTTCCTGTAGAAATTCGATAGGCATCCTTGTTCTAAAATGTACCATTGATGATGCTTCAAAAGGAGCTTTGTTTTGGAAAACCTGTAGTCCAATAAAAAATTGTAGATAAGGATTTTCAATTATCTGTTCAACTGTTTCTTCATCGGTGCAACGTAACCTTTCTTTAATGATCAATGCACCAAGAGCCATTCTGAATGGTTTTGCAGGAGCTCCCATCTTTTTAGAAAAATGCTGCTTATATTTATCTTCTGCTTTGCTCCAGGGTATTAGTTCCGCTAATTTAACCCAACGATTATCCTTGTCTAACTTTCCATCAAAAGGTAACTTGAAATTTTCAAATTCTGGTTGGTTTTTAGATGTTTCTCTATACATATTTTTCCTGGAGGTGAAAGGGTTTTGGACTTTTTTTTAATATTTCCTTGCACTTTACTTTTGAAGATCCTATAAATACAAGTATTTTATTATACTTTAAAGCCGGTTTCGCAATATTCAGGAAGCCCTATGTAGAAAGCCAGCACAGCTATGAAAGACGTTCGGATTTGATCATCACCTTTGCAGAGAAAGAGTATATACTTGAATTAAAAGTCTGGAGGGGAGAGAAGTATCACGAGGAAGGCCTTAGTCAACTCGCGGCATATCTGGACAGCAGAAACCAGACCACGGGCTATTTAGCTATATTTAACTTTAATAAGAACAAAGAGTTTACAAGCAGTTGGAACGAAATCAACAAGAAACAGATCTTCGAGGTAAGAGTATGAAACGACTTCCTCTTTTTATGTGTCTTTTATTATCCTGCCTTGCAAAGCCGAAATACAATAACCCCACGGACAATGGGGTGGGACTTCTTACAAACTTCTTCCAGAATTTCAGCACGGCCAATACGGTTACAAACACCTTTGCTTTGAGAGATACGGTAAAGGAGTTGAACGAAGGCACGAAACACACGGTCTATGTGAGGCTTGCCGTAAAACCGAGTTCCACACAAACGGTAACGATTACAAGTAATCACCCGGCAATTGAGGTCAACGATGCTTCATCCGCCACACTTACCTTTACACCCGAAATCGCAACTATCGAACAGAGCTTTACTCTTTCTGCCCTGATTGATGGAAACGAAGTAACAGAAGAGGCAACAGTAACTCTAAGCGCTCCCGGAATCGAAACGACTCCTCTTTCTGTGAAAAATGTAGATGTAAAAGGGGACTGGGTGAGTGTGGAAACTCCGACCTCTATTACAGAAGATGGAACCGGAACAACCAGGATACAACTAAGCCAGAAACCTCATGAAACCGTTACGGTGAATGTAAGTTCTTCTTATACCGGTTTATCTGTAGATAAAACCAGCCTCAGTTTTACAGCACAAGACTGGAATGTCGCTCAAACGATAAATCTTACGGGTTCGGCAGATACGAACAAGGATTCAGAAACGGTACTGGTTTCCGCTTCTATGACAGGAAGTAACATAACAACAAAAAGTATTACCTATCAGGAATATACCATCATCATCTCTTTCAATATCACTACTATAAAAGAAGGAAGTAGCACTACATGTACAGTCAAACTTGATAGGGCTCCTGCAAAAGATGTGACAGTAAGTTTAAGTTCTTTTTATAGTTCAAAGCACATTCTTTCTTTATCAAGCCTTACATTCACTCCCTCAAACTACAGTACCGAACAAACGGTAACCGTAAGTGTAAACAAGGATACAGACGGCTTCTCCGAACCCGGAAGCATTGTAGCCAGTTCTGTAAATACGAATACAAAACAGTTGAGTTTTTATACTCTGGATGAGGATTTTAAGTTGGGGCTTCTAAAAACCGGGCAGACGACTTCTCATGCAGCGGGAGATGATGGAGCCCATCAAAAAACCACCGCGAGAAGCTATACGGATAATGGAGATGGCACGGTGACTGATAACGCTACAGGGCTTATCTGGCAGCAGGGAGAAGGAGGAGCGATGAATTGGGATTCAGCTATTAGCTATTGCAATGCTTTGAGTCTTGCCGGGAAAACCTGGAAGCTTCCCTCTATTCAAGAGCTTTCTTCCCTCGTGGATGCAACTAAATCGAGTCTTACGATTAACACGGGCGTCTTTCCCTCAGCAGTTGCTAACCTTTATTGGAGTTCTACTACCTTCGCTTCCAATACAACGTATGCGTGGTACGTCCTTTTTAGTGTTGGCGATGTCAGCAGTGTCCACCGCTCTAAGAGCGTTGGCTTCTATGTTCGTTGTGTTTCGGGGCTGTAGCCCTCTCTTAAGGTGATGCTTATGGTTCGATACGCTTCGCTACTCACCACCCGCATCACCTTAAGAGAGAGGAGAGATAAGGATACTTGAATGATGAAAAGACTATATATAATAAATCTAATCTTTGTTTTTATAATGTTGAGCACTGCTTTGAAGGCTGCTCCTTTTACGGATAACGGAAACGGAACGGTGACCGATACTGCCACAGGGCTTATCTGGCAGCAGGGAGAAGGAGGGCAAGCGACCTGGGCAAATGCTCTCAGCTATTGCAACACTTTAAGTCTTGTCGGGAGAGCCTGGAGGCTTCCGAATCGAAACGAGTTACAGAGTATAGTAGACTATACTAAAGCAAGTTTAACTATTGATACAACTGCCTTTCCCTCAGCAGTTGCTTCCAATTATTGGAGTTCTACTACCGGCGCGTCCTATACAACGTCTGCGTGGAACGTCCATTTTAGTGGTGGCAATGTCAGCGGCGGCGATAAGAGCTTTAGCTACTATGTTCGTTGTGTTTCGGGGCCGTAGGGTCTCTCTTAGGGTGATGCTTATGGTTCGATACGCTTCGCTACTCACCACCCGCATCACCTTAAGAGAGAGGATGGGTGGGGATGAAAATATGCTTTACTTTTGATAAGTGTTTCGTGAACCTGTCATATTATGATCATAAGACACAAGCTCTACCACCGCCTGGACTATCATCTTATCTTCATCACGAAGTATAGAGAAGCTATGCTGCCAAAAGAAGTGTTGGTTCGCTTTCATGAGTTATGCGTAAAGAAAGCAAAAGAACTCGACTTTATTATCCACATCTCTAATGGCTACAAAGACCATGTGCACCTACTCGTAAGCTTAAAACCCGCACATCAGTTATCAGAAATCATCCGGCAGATAAAAGGCTATACTTCATTTGAAATCGAAGGATTGACATGGCAAAGAGGATATGGAGCTTTTACGGTAGATGAAAGATCTTTTGATGATGTATTTCGCTATATCAGATCTCAGGAGGAGCATCATGC
>JACKPC010000002.1:985000-1199772 GCA_024233835.1 Leptospiraceae bacterium | reverse complement strand
GAATAGCACTGGAAGCACCAATTCAGTTATTAATTTAACAGTGATTGCAGGAGGTGGGGTCTCCACCTACACCATCGGTGGAACACTAAGCGGACTTTCGGGAACTCTTGTTTTGCAAAATAATTCGGGTGATAACTTGACTTTATCTGCTAATGGAAGCTTTACTTTCGCTACGGCTCTGGCAAGTTCCACCAACTATTCGGTAACTGTATTGACCCAGCCCTCAGGCCAGACCTGTTCGGTTACGAGTGGTGGAAGTGGAACCGCTACTGCCAATGTAACAAACGTAAGTGTGAGTTGCGGAACTACGACTTATACTATCGGCGGAAGCATAAGCGGGCTTACAGCGTCTGGATTAGTGCTTCAGAACAATGCCGGGGATAATTTAACCGTAGCCAGTGGGGCGACCAGCTTTACTTTTGCCACCCCGGTTGCAAGTGGGGCTACGTATGCAGTTACAGTGCAAACACATCCAACAGGACAAACCTGCGTTGTTGGCAGCGGCAGTGGAACAGTAGCTTCTGCCAATGTGACCAATGTAAGCATCACCTGTGCGGTCGGAGGAATGGGAACTACTCTCTGGGCAAGATCAGTGACCGCAGGTGCCGGAGATTCCTATTTCTATGGTGTCAGCTTGGATTCCAGTGGAAACCCTTATAGTGTGGGATTTATTTCTGGTAACGCTGGAAATATAAACTTTGGAACTGGAACTGTAAATTCTAATACTACATCAAATTCGATAGTTTCAGTGAAATATGATAGTTCTGGCACCGCACTCTGGACTCAAGTTGCTAGTGGAGGTTCATCAATTACACAAGCATTAGCTGCTGCTGTAGATTCCAATGGAAATCTTATTACCGGTGGAAGAGCATATTCAGGAACTACAAATTTAGGTGCAAATTCACTAACCAGCGTATGCACTGGACCTTTTATAACAAAGTACGATTCTTCTGGTGCCAACCAATGGGTATCTGCTCCAACAGCCTGTATAAATTCCACCTTCATGGGCTTTAGTACTGATTCTTCAGGTAATATTTATGCAGCTGGTTATTCCGATACAAATGGAACGAATACTTTTGGATCCGGGGTAAGTTTGAATTTTGTTGTGAATAATGTGAACCCTATGATAGTTAAATATGACTCATCCGGTAATCCTCTTTGGGCAAGAGGTGCCAATCCTTGTCCAGCACAAGCATCCTTTTATCAAAGTGCGGTTGACTCTTCCGGTAACGTTTATGCAGTTGGATGGATCGTGTACAATTCCACCTACACTTTCAATGGAGGTGCCGGAGCCAGTGTGGCTGGTGCTTATGCAAGTAACTCGAATGCAGTGATCGTAAAATATGATACCAATGGAAATGTTTTATGGGCAAGGACAACAACAACTGCCCCGGATTTGTCTCAATTTTTAGGTGTTACCGTTGATTCTTCGGGAAATATTTATGCAGTGGGTAGGCTGAATGGGAATGGAACATTCAATTTTGGAGGTCAGACTGTACAGGGAAATGTGGCCTCAAACTTTAATGCTTTTATCGTAAAATACGATCCAAACGGGAATGTACTCTGGGCTAAATCTACAACTACTGCTCCTGATCAAAGTACGTTTAATAAAGTTAGTGCGGATGCAGCGGGAAATGCTTACGCTGTAGGGTATATCAATGGAGCTTCTGCTTTTAACTTCGGCGGGGTGACGGTTCAAGGATCGGGGAGCTCTTATAATGCATTGATTGTAAAATATAGCCCATCCGGCGTCGTGCAGTACGCAAAATCAACTACTGCAGGGACTAATGTAAGTCAATTTCAAGGTGTTGCCACGAATGCATTCGGAAATACTTATGCCGTTGGCGAAATTCGGTGTAATGGAGTTTATAATTTTGGCACGGTAGGTACTCCGGTAAATGTGAATGGCGCATACTGTTCAGGGAATACTTTTAATGCAGTCATCGTGAAATACGAATAATTTTGGATTTTCCAACAGGGGCTGTCTAAAAAGTCGCTTCGAAACGCCATCGGATGCTTTAGTTGCCGATCCCTGAGTTTCAAAAGAATTTCGGCATTGAATCTGTAATAGATTACAACCTTAATGCCGGGTTATTTTCTTTCATTTTGAATAATATGCTGGAATATGGAAAAATAATAAAATCTAATATTCTAATAAACTAAAATACTATGTTTTTATACTTTCTTCTTTTGAAGGAGATATATAATGAACTTCTAATGGAACTTCTCTGCCTACAGGGAAACTGCTCTACGTTGTGCTTCTCTATCCCGGTTGCAGAGCTAACTTCGATCCGGTTGCTAAAGCGAAGCCGAAGCACCGGTTTTGGGAAGGGCATTTTTCAACAAGAATCACCTTTTTTTGGAGACAAGAAAAATTTTAACTTGAAATTATTCCTCTATTATCCTAAATTTGGATAATAGAGGGAAGATTCATGAAATGGTTCATTTTCATTTTTATAAGTATTTTTGCGGGGACTTGCTCGGTTGCAAAGGAAGATAAAAGCTTTGCCAACGCCATCCGACTTTTTTTGGGAACATACCAGGCTCCAACTGCTCTCAAACTATCTATCAAGGGACAACTTAAAGATGCAAAAGGCAATGTAATGGCCAACACTTTACTTTCCCAATCGACCGGCATAAATACGGGCCTGGCTTTACGGGCCACAGATAAAGTTTTACGCTGTGCAGATTATTCCCTGAAAGGCCAGCAGGTGCAATGTATTAAGATAATAAAACTCAAAAACCTCGCGAAAAAGGCATCAGATTCCTGTTATATCATTTATACAGGAATGCCGGGATATCTGAAAGAAAAGCAGATTGCTAAATTTTCCAATATTGCTTCTGATAAAGAAATCAGTTATTATTTCCAGGAATCATTTACGAATAATGGAAGAAGAGTTTCCATTCACTCCTGTTCCGGAGAATATTTAGCGGAAGATTCTTTTGAAGATACAGCTGCCGGCACTATTACTGATAAAAATGGGAATTATACCTTAAAGCTCGATGCGGGTGAGGTCAGTGTGATTAATGTAAAGACTCCTGCTGCTGATGTAGGGAGTATGCAGATTGACCTGACAGAGAAAACCAGCAAGGAAGACCTTGAACCACTGAAAGATGATGCTTCCAAGCTTCCCATCACCCTGTCTCCGGAAATTCAAACTACACCGGAGGTCAGCGGAGTTGTCGAAACGACAGCAGGTTCGAACACCAGCACAAATACGACTACAGATACAGGCGGTGGCGAGGGAGGAACTACTGTGTCCGGTACAGACAGCGGTACTATTTCCCTGGATCCAGCGACTTTATTAGAAACAGCCAATGCCACACTTACCTTACCATCCCTTGTTTTCCCGCAAAGTTCTTATTCTTTGACTGTAGGAACTGCTGTAACGAATATGAGTCCTGCGGTAACGGGAACTCTGAATAGTTGCTCCATTTCTCCTGCCTTACCTTCAGGTCTGAGTTTTAACACTACGACCTGTGAAATTACAGGTAATCCGGCAACTGTTCTGACAACTACGAATTACACGATTACTGCTTCCAATTCAGCGGGTTCTACAAATATTACTTTGAGTATCCTTGTATCTTTACCAAGCATAGCCAATTTGACTTTTAATGTTGTACCCGGCACCTACAGTAGCGACCAAAGTATTTCGATTAGCACGACAACACCGGGTGTCTCCATCTATTATACAATCGATGCTTCTACACCAACAACTGCTTCCACATTATACACAGCTCCGATTTCGGTTGCAGGAAACGGAACCAGTATAACCATCAAAGCCCTGGCTATCAAAACCGGAATGCAGGATAGTGCAATTATCAGCGGAACATATACAGTATATTACAACTCGGTTGTGATGCCAACCTTTAGTCCTGTTGCAGGGACATACACTGGAGTACAGTCAGTTTCAATTTCTTCAACTACAGCTGGTGCTAGCATAAGATATACAACAGATGGTACAGTTCCTACCTGTTCTACAGGTACATTATATAGCTCCGCAGTTGCCATTTCGACTATCAGTACTCTTAAAGCCATTGCCTGTAATGCAGGGATGTTAGACTCTTCTGTTGCCTCAGGAGCTTATACGATTCAATACACGGTTGGCGGAAACGTAAGCGGCCTTACAGGAACAGTTGTTTTACAAAATAACGGTGGAGATGATAAGACTATCAGTGCAGATGGTGCCTTTACTTTTGCTTCGGTACTGAATAGCGGAACTGCATATTCGGTCACCATTCTAACACAACCAACAGGACAGATTTGTTCGGTCACAAATGGGTCTGGAACAGCATCTTCTAATATCACAAATATTACAGTTACCTGTTCTGCAACAACACATACTGTCGGTGGAACGGTTTCCGGACTATCGGGAACAGTTGTTTTACAAAATAATAGTGGGGATAATAAGACAATAACTGCAAATGGTGCTTATACATTTACAACCTCTTTAGCTTATAATTCTTCTTATAATGTCACAGTTATGACCCAACCAACCGGTCAAAACTGTACGGTTGCGGGAGGAAGTGGAAATATTACAGCAAATGTGACTAATGCAAATATTACCTGTAGTACGAATACCTATACCGTAGGTGGTACATTAACGGGGTTTTCATCCGGAAGTATTGTGTTACTGAATAATTCGGGAGATAATCTTACATTAACTGCAGATGGCGCTTTTACCTTTGCAACTCCCATTAACTATAACACGACTTATCAGGTGACCGTACTCGGTCATCCTACCGGGAAAACCTGTATGCTTAGCAATAATAAGGGTACAATAACCGCTAACGTAAACAATGTTGCTATTAACTGTGTGGCAGGTGTAAATGCTATTTGGGCAAGAACCGTTACTTCCAGTGCAGAAAACACATCCTTTAATCGGGTAGCCGTTGATAGTTCAGGAAACATTATAGTTGTAGGTAGGCTCACCGGAACCAGTGCTATAGACTTTGGAGGTTCTTCCACAGCAGTTAATGGAGTAGCAACTGCATATAGTGGGCTTGTTGTGAAATATGATTCTAATGGAAATGCTCTCTGGGCAAAAACTATAGCTTCTCCTTCAACAAGTTTATCTGAATTTTATGATGTGGTAGTAGATGCTTCAGACAATATCTATGTTGTTGGAGTAGCTTCAGGAGCGGACGTAGTATATTTTGGTGACTCAATTACCGCTACGGGGGTTAGTGTTGAGGGTAATCCTGTTCTGATAAAATATAACTCTTCCGGAGTTACCCAATGGGCTAAAATAGTAACACCATCCACATCTACAGGTAGAGCTTTATATAATTCATTGATCATGGATACAACGGGAAATATATATGTAGTGGGTTATATTTATGGGGGTAGAACCTGGACTTTTGATACCGGAAAGACTGCTGCACCTACTTATGCAAATGAAAATTTTGTAATTGTTAAGTATGATAGTGCAGGTGCTGTTCAATGGGTAAATTCAATTGCATCTGCTACAACTGGTTCAACTTTTTCAGACATAGCCATTGATACTGCTACTTCGGATATTTATGCTGTTGGTTATATTAATGGAGCAGCCATTACTTTTGATTTTGGAAATTCTATCACTGTAGCGGGTACAGCAGCAACTAACCCCGTTATTGTAAAATACAATACCGGTGGACTTGCGCAATGGGCAAAGTCTCTTGTATCCGGAACCGGGGGAGCATCGTTTAATAGCGTTGCGTTTGGTAGCGGAACGGTGTATGCTGCCGGTTATATTCTGGGAACTACTTCTCAGTCATTTGGAACTGTAAGTGTAACAGGTGTCAATGCGAATTCAGGAAGTCCCCTGCTGATAAAATACAATTCCAGTACCGGTGCGGACATTTGGGCTAAAACAGCTACAGTCAATAATTCTGCAAACAATACGGTTTATTATAATGAAATCAGCCTGGATGCATCAGAAAATGTCTATGCAGTTGGTTATATATTTGCTAACACCCTGTATGACTTTGGTGCGGGAGGAATCATGTCTAATTATAGTGCGACCAATCTGGTAAAATATGATAGTGCCGGAAATAACTTATGGGCAAAGACTAATGCTACAGGTTACAGTTCAAACTTTTACGGAGTCAAAGCAACTACTGGGGGTATTTATGCTGTAGGGCTAATATCATACAATAACTTTACTTATACATTTGATAACGGTATCTCTGTGACCGGAACAAACCAAACCGGCTATGCAAACTGGGGACAAAATTGTTTGCTTGTGAAATTCCAGTAGTAAAATAAATGTAGGTGAAGAATCTTTCTTCACTTTCTTCACCTACAAAAAAATATAAACATTGACTATGACCCAAAACCTATTAATTTTATTTTTGAGTATTTTCCTTTCTTCCTACATTTTTGCAGACAATGTTATCATGAAAGATGGCACTGCCTATGAAAATGTAAAGACTTCGATAGAAGAAAACTATATATCTATCATTTTCCCCAGCCGGGTTAAAAAGAAGCTTCCGAAAAAAATGGTTAAAACCCTGAAGATTCAACCGGTGAAATGGCCTACGATTATTGCCAAAAAAGATATAGAAGAAGAACGAATTCGGGCAATCGAATTTGTAATGGAACACAGCCGCTGGCAACCCAAAGAGCAGCAAAAGCCACGACTGGCCATATTTCCCTTTGAAGCGGGAAAAGGAATTTCAGAAGCGGAAGCGAAGCTATATTCCAAACTCATAAAAACAAGCCTGATTCAAAAAAGAATATTCCGCATTATAGATGAAACTTCATTTACAAAAGCTTTAAATGATAAAAAATGTAAAGACAAAAAATGTGCCGAAGACATTGCTTCTGAATTAAAGGCTAATAAGTTGTTAACCGGAAGCATTACGCATATTAGAGATTCCTTTTATATTAATGCCGATGTGGTGGATATACAAACCAAGTCTATCGATTTTTCTGAAACTATTGTAATTAATAATAAGGGAGATATTTCGGGTTCAATTGATACCTTTACCAAAGTAATAGCAGGTGGAACTTTAGAGTTTTGGAGCTATGAAACGATAAACCCTGATCAGGGAGAACCCTCCCACATTCCCTATCTCTGGAGATCTGCTGTGTTCCCCGGTTGGGGGCAATTTCATCAAAATCGAAAATGGAGTGGTTTTTTGTATTCGGGTTTTTATGTTTCCGGATTAGCTTATATTGCATCTAAAAATGGAACTTATCAAAATAAGTATAACTCTTATAAGGCTTCTATGACGTTTTTTTATTCCTCATTCCTTACACCATCGGAAAGTGTAAAATTGTTTTCTCTCTTAGAAACGGAAGCCAAAAACAAAGACTTAAAACAGGCTTCTCGTTCAGCTGAAATAGCTGTAGGAATCACAGCAGCTATATATGTTATAAACCTTATAGATGCCCTGATAGTTCCAATTCGTAAATCTACACCTGAGGCAAATGTTCAAATAGGCAGTCCATCACCCGGTATGAACTTTAACTTTTTTCCGGATAATTCCGGCTCTGTTTTTCAGAGTTCAAAAGTTTTTTATCCCGCCCCTTTGCGCTATAATCTTTCCTATACGATGTACTTTTAGAAGGTATGAAATGAAATATAATAAACTCCTGATACTCTCAATTCTCCTTTTCTATTCGAATTGCAAACTATTTCCGGTTCCCGATAATACGAACACATGGTTTTTCTATTTATTCAGCAATACGAATAAACTTCCACCTTCGGTAGTTTCAACAAATCCTAATGTCGGAGAAGAAAATTTTGATATTAACAGAAAGATTTTTATTACTTTCAAAGATAAAATCAAGACAAACTCCTCAGAACCTCTGCAAATTTATAGTGGGAAAACAAAGATTAGCGGTAAAGTAGAAGTAGATAATAAAACCCTTAAATTCACTCCCCAAACCAATTTCACGAAAAATTCTCAACTCGAAGTGCTTGTAGAAAAAGAAAGCATTACCGATCTAAACAATGCTCCTATGAGTTCGGATTTTAGCTTTATTTTTGAAACAGGTGGTTCGGTGGATACAAAAGCTCCTTATATCAGCAAGCTGAGTCCTTCTGACGGAAGTAAAAATGTTGCAACGAATCGGATTATATCTATTCAATTTTCAGAACCTATTGACTCTGGTACTGCTACAGATTCTAATATAGAACTTTATCTAAATGATGTAAAACAGGAAATCGAAGTTTTATATTCCGAATCAAACTTACAGGTAAAGCCATTAAAAGGTTTAAGCGCCAGTTCTTTATATACTCTTAAAATCAAAACCGGGATAATCGATTCCGCCGGAAATGCTCTGGGTTCTGAATATAGTTCTTCTTTTCAAACTGGGGCAGAAGCCGATACAGTTGCACCAAGCTTAGTTTCTCTTATCCCGGAGAACGGGAAAACAGAGGTGTCTACTTCACAAAAAGGAATTATTGCTGTTTTCTCAGAAGACATAGATGTACAGTCACTCAACCAGGATTCTTTTCAAGTATTAGATTCCGGTGTGAGTCCGGTAAATGGGAGTTTTATATATTTAAATAATATTATAATATTCTATCCTTTTAAATCTTTGGAGGCCGGGGTTACTTATACTGTAAAAGTTGGGCGAAACTTGCAGGATCTGGCTGCAAATCCTCTGGATAAAGAATATAATTATTCCTTTTCTACTGTAACATCAGAAACATCTTCTGCTGCTGTTCAGATAAACACGTTTTCTTTGACTTCTCCTGCTTCTAATATCACAGATGGAAGTACCGGGATTGCTATAAACCCCTCAATTAAAATCTACTTCTCTGAAATACCGGATCCGAATACAATAGATGCCTCAACCGTTTATATAAAAGATAGCTCGGATATATCAATTCCTCTCAGCTATAGTTATGAAGATAACAATAAGACGCTTGTATTGAGTCCTTCGAGTTCCTTTTCTTATAGTACTACTTATACACTCGGTCTTACAACTCAGATAAAATCTATCGCCGGAAGTAAGCTAAATATAGCCACTACATTATCCTTTACAACGATGGCTGATCCGGGAACGAATACAAACACCACGACTACAACTTATACCATCGGTGGAACACTAAGCGGCCTTTCGGGAATCCTTGTTTTACAAAATAATGCCGGAGATAACCTGTCTTTAACAGCGAACGGAAGCTTTAGCTTTGGTACAGCAGTCAATAGTGGAAGTAACTATTCGGTGACTGTATTAACCCAGCCTTCCGGCCAGACCTGTACGGTTTCGAGCGGAACGGGAACCGCGACTGCCAATGTGGCTTCTGTTAGTGTGAGCTGCGGAACTATAACCTACACCATCGGTGGAACAATAAGCGGATTAACAGGAACAGTTGTTTTACAGAATAACTTAGCTGATGATAAAACTATCAGCGCAGATGGTAACTTTACTTTTGCAACAGCAATCAATAGCGGAAGTTCTTACTCTGTTACAGTAAAAACGCAACCGACAGGTCAAATTTGTTCGGTGACAGGTGGAACAGGCACAGCAACTGCCAATGTGGCTTCCGTGAGTTTGAGTTGCTCTACCCCTGCAAAATTTACTGCCTTATCAGGAGTTGCCGGAGTAAGCACTGGAGCATATGGAGGTTCTATCGTTGATTCTTCGGGAAATATTTATGTAGCAGCGAGGACATCTGGAAATTTAGATGGTCAGATAAAGGCAGGAACTGCTGATGTGGCTATTATCAAATATAATAGTAGTGGTGTAAAACAATGGACCAAATTAATTGGAGCAGCCGGAGGCGAAACCACAGCTTATGGGATTTCCGCTGACTCTTCGGGTAATATCTACATAGGAGGATTCACCGGAGTAAGTTTAAATGGTCAAACAAAGACCGGAACATCGGATATGTTTATAATAAAAGTGGATAGCAATGGAAATGCTATTTGGACGAAACTTTTGGGAACAAGTTCAGTTACGGCAAGATCACGGGGGATTACCGTTGATTCTTCCGGTAATGTCTACAGTACCGGGGATACAACCGGTAGCCTTGGAGGAAATGCTTTTATAGGAATTACTTTTGATGGTCATATAGAAAAGTATGATACCAATGGCAATTTACTCTGGATTCGACAAATAGGAGTGGCAGGTGCAACAACCTATGGAATCAAAATAGCAGTAGATTCTTCAGGAAATGCTTATGTGGGGGGGCATACAACTGGTGCTCTTGACGGTGAAGCTAAAATCGGTGGTCAGGATGCCTTTATAATTAAATACGACACGGATGGAAATAAACTATGGACACGATTGTTTGGAGGCTCTACTTATAATACATATGGATATGGAATCATTACAGATTCAAGCGGTGATATTTACCTTTCCGGACTTGCAGCTGCAAATGGTTCTCCTGGAACCTTGCCTAGCGGTTCACTACCCGCAAATCCTACTTTTACAGGCGGTGGAGGTGGCCCAATGTTTTTAGCTAAATATAATTCATCCGGAACTTTTCAATGGGCAAATGCCAGAGGGGAGGATGGGTATGGAATTGGAATCTATGGAGTCGCTATTGATTCCGGTGGTTTTATCTATGCTTGTGGTTCAGGAAATTATAGACAGGATGGTCTTATCTTAACAGATACTCATCAACTATATTTATTTAAATATAACAGTAGTGGAGCCTGGCAATGGACAAAAACCATATCAATCGGAGGAGGATTTACAACTCGTAACGATGGAGGATGTACTTCTAATTCTGCCGGAGATATCTTTATGACAGGTTGGACAAGCGGAAATTTGGATGGTCAGACAAAAACAGGAACTGAGGATGCTTTTATAACGAATAAGTTGTACTAGTTAATTAATTAACTTACTTACCCATAAATGATAGAACTGATTTTTAAAATTATAAAATGAGGAGTTTATAAAATGCTAAAACTTCAGAGCTTACTAACTGCTATCTTGATTACTTTTTTAATAAATTGTACTATGTTTCCCGTTCCATCCAATTCCAAGAACTGGTTCACTTTTCTTTTTGCCGGGATTTCTGCCAGTCCTCCCTCGGTGATTTCTTCCAATCCTATTTCTTCCGAGAAAGACTTTAAGATAAACCGCAAGATTTATGTGATTTTTGATGAAGCCATACAGAGCACTACTTCTGAACCCATTCAGGTTTATACCGGAAGAACGAAAATTGCCGGGACTGCTGAGATTATAAAAAATACACTCAAGTTTACCCCCGAATCTCCATTGTCAGTCAATTCAAAGTATACAGTCAGTATCAAAAAAGAAAGTATTACTGATTTAGAACATACCTCTCTTAGTTCCGATTATAATTTTAGCTTTGAAACGGGAGAAACGGTAGATACGACCGCACCTTTTGTGAACACAACAAACCCTTCAGGTGGTTCTTTAAATATTGCTGTAAACCAAAAAGTTTCTGTTCAAATTTCCGAACCGGTAGATGCGAATCTGGATACCAGCAATGTGGAACTTTATGTAGATGAGAAGAAACAGGATGCCGATATTACCTTTACAAAAAATAACATTCAGATTACACCAAAAAACGGACTCGTCTCCAATACAGTTTATACTTTAAAAGTAAAAACCGGTATTACAGACACAGCCGGGAATCACTTACAATCGGAATATAGCTCTACATTTCAAACCGGAACAGAAAAAGACGAAACTTCTCCTTCCTTAAGCTACATGGTTCCTGCAAATAACAGCACAAATGTATCTATCCAACAGAAAGGAATTGTTGTTTTGTTTTCAGAAGATATTGATGACGAAAGCATTAATAACTCCACTTTTCAGGTTTTGGAATCCGGCACAAATCCGGTGCAGGGAGCTTTTTTTCATATCGGTCGACTTCTTGTCTTTTATGCAGTGGATGATTTATTAACAGGAACCGTGTATACAATAAAAATTAAAAAGGGAATTCGGGATCTGTCTAAAAATTCTTTAGACAAAGAATATACCTACGAGTTTAAAACAGCCGAAATAAAAACAGCTTCTTCTCAGGTTACTACTTTTTCTATGGCTTCTCCTACTTCTAATATCACAAATGGAAGCACCGGGGTTGCCATTCAGCCTTCTGTGAAACTTTATTTCACGGATATTCTGGATCCCAATATCATAGATTCTTCGAATATTTCTATAAAAGATAGTTCTAATTCTATTCTACCTGTATCTTACAGCTATGAAGACAATAACAAAACAGTTGTGATAAGTCCTGCTTCCTCTCTTTCATATTCAAATACTTATACAGTAGAAGTTACAACTGCCTTAAAATCTTTACTCGGAAGTAAGTTGAATGCGGGAACTACCTTCTCCTTCACGACAATAGCCGATCCGGGAACGACTACAACCACGACTACAACCTATACTGTAGGAGGGACAATAAGCGGTCTTGCAGGAACGGTTGTATTGCAGAATAATTCAGGTGATAACTTGACTTTATCTGCTAATGGGAACTTTACTTTCGCTACGGCTCTGGCGAGTTCCACCAACTATTCGGTAACTGTATTGACTCAGCCCTCAGGCCAAACCTGTTCGGTTTCGAGCGGAATGGGAACCGCGACTGCCAATGTGGCTTCTGTAAGTGTGAGCTGTGGAACAACAACTTATACCATCGGTGGAAGTATCAGTGGCCTCTCTGCCAGTGGCTTAGTTCTGCAAAATAATACAGGGAATGATTTAACCGTTTCCAATGGTGCTACATCCTTTACCTTTAGCTCAGTAATCAATAGCGGAAGCACTTATTCGGTGACCGTATTGAGTCAGCCTTCCGGCCAGACCTGCGTGGTTACGAGTGGTGGAAGTGGAACCGTTACAGGCAATGTAACAAACGTTGGAGTTAATTGTGTTAGCTCTCCACCAACCTATACCCAACACACTATTCCCAATGCTGGATGGACGGGAGTAACATATGGTAACAGTCTATACGTAATTGTCTCTATCAACACAACTTATCTAACTTCAACTGATGGGACTAATTGGACCCAAAGAACTATGCCTAATGTTCTCGCGTATGATGTTGCTTTTGGAGGCGGAAAATTTGTTACATCCACATATAATGGACAGCAGGTTGCTTATAGTACTGATGGAATTAATTGGAATCTAAGTAATAACCTTCCAATATCAGGTGAATGGTACTCTATAGCGTATGGAGCTTCTAATTTTGTGATTGTTCTTCGAGGAGCTTCTACAGTTGTTGCAACTTCTCCTGACGGGGCAACATGGACGCAAAGAACTCTTCCTGTTAGCGCAGACTGGAGAAGTATTGCTTATGGAAATGGTACTTTTGTGATTGTAGCAGCCGGTGGTAATATTGCAGCAACCTCAGCCGATGATGGTTTAACCTGGACTCAAAGGACTCTTCCGGCAGCAGGAACTCGAAATAAAATTACATTCGGAAATGGTCTTTTTGTAACAGTTAACGATCTAAGCAGTATTGCAGATACTTCTCCTGATGGGATAACCTGGACACAAAGAACTCTTCCTCAAAGTGGTATGTGGCGTGCAATTACTTATGGAGCAGGTCATTTTATTGCGCCTCTTTACGGCTCAACAACCGTTGCCGTTTCAACTGATGGAATAACCTGGACACAGCAGACACTTCCTGCCAGCGCAAACTGGGTTTACAATTCAGTGGGTTCCGGGAATGGTAAGGCTTTTTTAACAGCTCCTTCCAACACAGTTTTGCTTACTGCACCATAACTTGCGAAGGTGTAAGTCTGTCGAAATCTACTGGTTGACAGAGGACAGGAAGGCTTAAGTTAGGCCATTCAAACTATCCGGTTCGTGTTTAAAGCTCTTTATGCTTCTTCTTTCACATCCCCCATAAATATATTGTCTTACCCTTATATTCTATTTCCCTCATAAAGAGTTTTTCTTCCCAGGGCTTATCCTTTGTCCTATCAAAGATAATGAGATGTGCTTCTTCGGCCTTGCACTTGTCGCGATAGATGCTTACCTGTTCCAGTCCCTGTTCTATGGTTTTCTCCAGAGTCTTATGCAATAGCTTGCATTCTATCACCACTTTTTGAGATAGGGAGCGATTGTTTTCGTCAGGATACCATTTTACATAGATGTCGGTTCTTAAAGTCCCGAGTCCGTATTCGCGGTTGATGACACCACCACCATTGACAATACGTTGTAAGAAAGCCTGAAGCAACAACTGTGGTCCGGCTTCTCTGTAAGAAAACCTATCAATCCAGACTTCCGAGTTCTCCTGAAAAAACTCCTGAAAGGCAGTAAGTAATTTAGGAAAATCTAATTTATTCGTTGCTTGTTCGATATACCAGATATTTTTATAATTCAAGCCATATTGCCAGCCAGATGTTAGTTCCCTTGGTAATATTTCTTTATAAATTTCATTAGCAATATTTATTTCTTTGTTTTCTTTTCTGCTGATGAGTCCAAGATCTATCACATACTGAGCATCTTCGTCATTAAATTGATAGGTTGAACTTTCACCTTTTAAAATCGGCTCAATTATCCTTCGGACCCTATCTTCTTTGAGTTTATCAATGAGCTGATCCAGATGCGTATCTCTCTTAAGAATCAAACTTTCTTTGGCATCCTGGAACATTTCTACAGTTATTTGTCTGGTTCTGTCTCTTGCTGCCTTGTCTCGAAAGCAGACTTCATAAGCAAGGGCATTGACGAGCCAGGGTTGACCACCTGTGTATTCCCAGGCTAAATCTAATATACCGTCCTCGAATATCTGTCCGGTTTCCTTTGTGTGTTCCAAATAAAGCTTTGCTATATCTTCTTTTGTAAAATTTCCAAGACGGAGAGATTCTGCTTTGATATTGAATGCGGAACCTCCGGTGATGATCTCCTTTGTTCGGGAGGAATGGATGCGATAATCCCGCACATCTCGCACTCCGCAGAGGATGATGGATTGAGGAAAGGCTGCCGGCCTGTCAGCGTAGCCGGAACGAATTTGTCGCAATACAGAAATGAGAGTATCCCCAATGAGAGCATCTATCTCATCTATGAATAAAACTGTTGGTTTATCACTATGTGTTGTCCAGAAATGAAGTAGTTTATTTAGAGCGTCTTCAGCACCATTTTTATCTAAAATTTCTTTCCAGCTATTTTCTATTAAATCATCTTTGAAGCGGAGTGCATATTGGGTTGCAAAAGCACTCATAATTGCCTGAATTCCCCGGTGCACATCTTCCCTCGCTGCCTGTGCTGCTTCTATATTTACATAAAGTGCATTGTATTTCCCTTCGCGGTTGAGATATTCCATGAGTGAGAGCATACAGCTGGTTTTACCGGTCTGCCGGGGAGCATGTAGAACGAAGTATTTTCTAGTATGAATTAGATGTAAAATTTCCTCAAGATCCCATCGACTTAATGGATCGAGTGTATAGTGAATATCTGCTTGATTCGGGCCGGCTGTATTAAAAAACTTCATGGTTTATCCATACTATCATACAAATCAGGAACTGCAAACAAGATTTAAGGATTATTATTTTAAATAACTCATATTAAAAATCAGGGAGAATGTTTCCAGAAAGCGACCCATCGGTGGGTCGTTTGTATTTGCCCCGGAAAAAATGAGAGTGTAACTACTTCCAGACCTTAGACCTGAGAAATGTGGGTAATAAGGGTTCTAAGAGTAAGCTGATATAGCCACGTTTATAGTCTTCTTCAATCCCGAATTGTTCTGAGGCCTCTTTGGGATTGTAGTAGGTTCCGAATAGGATATCCATAAGTGGAAACAGGTTAGCATAATTGCAGTCTCCGCCTTTTTTTAGATCGTGGTGCCAGTGGTGTAAATGTGGAGAGCCAAATAATGCTTCAAGAACTCCGAATCGCAGGTTTACATTCGAATGTATGAATAAGGCCCAGACTCCACGAAAGGCTACAAAAGCTGTGATCTGTTCGAGCTTGAAGCCGAGAAGAAAAGCCGGCAGGCTTTCTATTCCCCGTGTATAAATATTATCGAGGGGGTGTTCTCGAAAAGCTGCTATATAGTCCACTGTTTCTGCTGTATGATGAACCCTATGAAATTTCCAGAGAAAATTTATCCTATGCTGGAGACGATGAGCCCAGTAAATGAATAAATCACCTAAAAAGATAAGTATAAAAAATTGAAAAACAATATGTGTGGATTGAAAAATCTCTCTTAGCCCTCTTAGTTTTGTATTCGGAAGAAAACCAAATATATAATTTAATACGAGGAGAGTGACAAAATTCCAGATGAGACTCTGTCCGAAATAGAAGAGAACATCTGTAAACCATTCTTTGCGAAAAATATCTGATTGTGTGCAGAGAAAAGAGCGCTCTAAGGGAATGAACGCTATTCCCATGCCTAAAAAATAAAGAAAAGCAGTAAGAATGTTGTCTAACATTTTTACTGAATAAAAGAAGGAGCTTTCGTGGATGGCATTACCGGATCCAATTTGGGTTTCTTGGACTCCTGTTTTTCACTCTTTTCCTTTTTCTTTTTTTCTTCTTCTTTCTTTTTCTCTTTTTTAGCTTCCTCTTCTTTCTCTTTTTTCTTTTCTTTTGGTCTCATGATTTCTTCCTGAACCTGAACAGGACTTGGTGCCATACTTTTACTGGTATGAAAATACTTATCTTCCTTTTTAGGTTCTTTTTCTTTGGAATAGAGAACATAAGCTGTTCCCATACTGAAAGATAGAAGGATGCTGAAGATTTTCGCTGCTCGGGTTTGAAAGAAAGATTTTTGTGGGTTCATAATACCTCGTTTTCTACTTAGACTTTTGCTGTTTTAAATCCATTTAAAAATAGTGAATAAAAAGTAAACATAAAATACAATTAATAGAAAGCCTTCCCAGCGGTTTACCTTCTTATCGATTACAATAATGATAAAAAGAAGAGTTGCTGCAAAATGAACCGGCATGGAAAATTTGACTACATCTGCCGGGATTTTTAAGTCTCCGAATAATCTGGGTATGCCCATAACAGCAAAGGTATTAAACACATTGGAACCTACAATATTCCCTACAACCATATCGGGTTGACCTTTTTTGGTAGCCGAAATGGTTACCATCAGCTCCGGTAGGGAAGTGCCGAGGGCTACAACGCTTAAGGCAAGAATTTCGGTTCCGATAGAAAGAATTTTGGCGATTTCCATTACGGCATCAACGGTATATTTAGCTCCGAGAAAGATCAGGACGGGACTTAGAACGAGGAGAATCCAGGTAATTCGTTTGAGCTTTTCTTTTTTTTCCTTTTCTTCCTGCTGTTCTCCTTTTTCAAAGGCCTTAATTAAATAGAAGAATAGGAGGAGTAAGGTTATAATGGCCTCTCCCATAGAAAAATTTCCATCGATAAGGGAAACACTGATGAATATAGCGGAGCCCAGCAGAAAAGGTAAGTCGGTCTGTAAAAGATTGTATTCTACGGTAAATTCTTTACCCAGGATGGCTGCTATACTCAGGATGAGAAAGATATTCGTTATATTGGAGCCGAGAACATTACCGATGACGATTTCGGAGGCACCCTGACGAACGGATAAAATAGAAGAAACTAATTCCGGTAAAGAAGTTCCGAGTCCTACAATTACGACTCCAATTACAAAGGAAGGAATTCCAAGATAAATCCCTAATTTTTCCGATGAATCTATAAAGATATCAGAAGCTTTTATGAGAACGATAAGGCTAAGCATGAGAACTGCAATCCAGATAATTAATTCCATTTATTCTTCCATTCCTGAGAATTTTTACTTCCATTCAGGGAGAGATCATTTTTTTTTCAATAAAAACATCTTTCCAATTTCATAGAATCCGAGAATTTGGAGGTTAGAGAGATTTTTTCTTACAGAAATAGGGTGGGTGGATTTGGAGTTTAGAGAGAAACAGGTTATTGTTTACGGAGCCAGTGGTTTTACGGGCAAGCTGGTTTCTGAATACTTTGCAAAATTACAGTCTGAAAGAAACCTTTCCTTTGGAATTGCCGGAAGGGATAAAGAGAAACTTCTTTTGCTGCAAAAGCATCTTAAAGAACGTTTTGGAGAAAAGGCCGGCCCGGATATCTACATTGCCAGCCTCGAGAGTGAAGCTGAGTTGGTTTCTCTTTGTAAGAAAACATCCGTTATCATTCATCTTGTTGGGCCTTATGCCTTTCACGGGGAACTTATGGTGAAGGCCTGTATTGCCGCCGGAACAGATTATCTGGATATTACGGGAGAACCTGCTTTTGTAAATAAAATTGAAGCTCAATTTCATTCTCAGGCACTTGAAAAAGGCGTGAGTATTGTTAATTGTTGTGGTTTTGATAGCATTCCGGCGGATCTGGGTACTTATTTTACGGTACTGAGCCTTTCCTCTACAGAAGAAAAGCAGGTAAAGTGCTATGTGGAGGCTAAAGGGCATTTATCGGGTGGAACCCTGGTCTCAGCTCTACATGCAGTCTCGGAAAATCCGGGTGCTTTTTTAGAAAACCATACGGAGGGAAATATCCTCCGAGATTTTCATTATTCAGAGACGGTTTCGAGCGTTGCCATTCCCTTACCGGTTATAGATCCCCTGATTGTGCTTCGTTCTGCTGAAAAGATTCGTTTTTACGGGAAACCTTTCTCTTACGGACAGTATGTTGCGGTGCGTTCTGTACCGGACACCATTCTCATGAGTCTTGCCGCTTCCGGGCTTTTTGTAGCGGCGAGGATAAATTTTTTGAAAAATTACCTGCTTTCTTATATACAAAGAGGAGAGGGGCCTTCCGAAGAAAAACGCAGGGAATCCTATTTTCAGTGTACCTTTGAAGGGATTGCAGGTAAGGACCGGGTAGTAACCCGCATCAGCGGAGGGGATCCGGGTTATGAGGAAACAGCAAGAATGGTTTCGGAAGCCGCTATACTACTTACCAATAAGAATAAACAGGTTTCCATTCCTTCGGGTGTCGTAACCCCGGCTTATGCTTTTGGAGATTACCTTGTGGATGCTCTCAAAAAAATTGGAATAAAATTTGAAATCCTGGAACGGAAGAGGGGAGAAAAGGAAGTTTGAATTGTAAGTCCTCATCCACTAATTCCTAACAGCTTTCCGAAAAAACTTTTCCAAATAGGCTTCCGGGAGCTCTGTAATACGGGATATGAATTTTAACTCAGCTCCTTCTTTCTTTAAATTTATCGCAGTCCTGAGTTTACTTTTATGCTCGGCTCTTTTTTCACGAATACTCGCAAGGCGTTGCGTCTTCTCTATCTCTTGAGTTAGAAAGCGTTCCTTTTCGATGCTCTCTTCCTTTCCTTTTTTGAGTCCTTCTTCGAAAGCATACTCGATAGTGGCTTCATGGTCTCTTTCTGTTTTCAGGCGCATCTCGTAGTAATTTCTTGTTTTTCTGTCGAGAGAAATATCCTGAAGAGCTTCCACAGCCTCACGAATCACGGGATTTTTGATCTTAAGCTTTTTCACGTCCTCTTCCTTTAATTTCTCGGCTTTTTGGATGAGATATATCCAATCTTCTAAATTAGACTCCTGAGTTCTGGATGTATTCAGGAATTTCTTCAATTCTAAAATATGGATTTCGAGGTCTTTCGTCAAGGCTATTTCTGGATTCTCTTTTTCCAATAGCTGGAAGGTCGAATGAAAATTGTCTATTTGTAGTAGATTAAAATTAAGAAAAGAAACGGAATAAACCGGTTTTAAGTCCGAATATTTCTTTCCTCGAACAATTTGCTGAGAATAAAGCTTTGCCCAGTAATACAGAATTCTTTTTCCATAAAATTTCTGGGGAAAGGCCTGCATTTCGATTCCGAAATATTGTTTATTTTTATTCTTTGCATGTATATCGAGAACCGACAATTTATCACTCATAAGGTCTCCGGGAATTTCCGGGTTTAATATTTTTAACCGGGTGATTTTTTGGTTACCTTCAAAACCCAGAACCGAGTTTAAAAGGTCAGCAAGCAAGTGCGGATACTTTATGCAAAATATCTTAAATACAATATCACTATGTAAGGGTAAAAGCCCGTTCTGTTTTTCTGTATCTTTCAGTTTCATTTTATGATCTCCTACTATAAAGGGTTTAAAAATGCACAAATGGAACAAAAATTTTCTATAGAACGGAAACTGAAACTGGACATTTGGGATACTTTTTGGAACTTTTTTAAAAAGCCGAAGCCGGGGGGGGCGGGCCGGGGGATAGGTAAAAACTGGGGTGTCGAATCTGTTAAAAGCGTTTTCTTCCCTTTTTAGCTAAGAAAAGGCTGCTTTTCTTCATGAAAATTTCTAAAAGACACAGGTGGAAAAATAGCTTATATTCTGCTTCAATGAAATGTCTCAGGGTGAGTGATTAAACAGCAATTACAATATACCTTTAGAGACAAACGGTAAGAATTCTTAAAACCAAAATCACTTATCTAAAGTCAATATTTATAGAAACACTATGGGAGGGGACATGAAGCTGGATAAGTTGACAGTGAAGATGTCGGAAGCACTTTCTCTGTCTCAGTCTTTAGCTGAATCAAAGCAGAATTCGGAGCAGGCAGAAGAACACCTTTTATATACCCTTTTTTCACAAAAGGAGGGTATGGTTTTACTTCTTCTTCAACACTTAGGTCTGAAACCGGAAACCTATCTTCGTATCTTAGAATCGGCCATATCACGTTTACCGAGACTACAGGGAGCCGGTGTGGAAGAAAGGCCACCCTCGAGAAGTCTGATTCAGCTACTTAAGAATGCAGATTCTGAAAGACAAAAACTGGGAGATGAGTATTTATCTACTGAACACGTTTTACTTGCATTTTTATCGGGAAGTAAATCTTTTTTACGGGATGAGTTTTTAAAAAATCAATTAAATTATACTATATTACAAAAAGCTATACAAGAACTGAGGAAAGGAAAAACAATTATGGATGATTCTCCGGAAAGTAAAGCCGATGCCCTGAAAAAATATGCCAAAAACCTGAATGAACTGGCTAAAAAGGGCAAGCTGGATCCTGTGATTGGAAGGGATGAGGAAATTAGAAGGATAGTCCAGGTTTTAAGCCGCAGGACTAAAAATAACCCGATGTTAATCGGAGAACCGGGCGTAGGAAAGACAGCGATCGTAGAAGGCCTGGCCGGAAAGATAGTTGCGGGTGACGTACCGGATGGAATTAAGTCAAAGACGATTTATGCCCTGGATTTAGGCTCTATGATAGCGGGAGCTAAGTACCGGGGAGAGTTTGAAGACAGGCTAAAGGCTCTTCTGGATGAAGTAAAAGAAGCAGAAGGAGATGCCATTCTTTTTATAGATGAAATCCATACCCTGGTCGGTGCCGGTGCAACAGAAGGAGCCTTAGATGCTTCGAATATGTTAAAACCGGCTCTTGCACGGGGAGAACTACGTTGTATCGGGGCTACTACTCTAAAAGAATACCAGAAGTATATTGAAAAAGATGCTGCTCTCGAGAGGAGGTTTCAACCGGTCTACGCCAAAGAACCCACGATAGAAGAAACTATTACTATTTTACGGGGTTTAAAGAGTCAGTATGAGCTGCATCACGGCATACGGATAACCGATTCGGCGATTATTGCAGCCGCCACACTATCTCAGCGGTATATCAGTGACAGATTTTTACCGGATAAGGCGGTAGATCTAATCGATGAAGCATCAAGTAAAATGCGTATCGAAGTGGATAGTATGCCGGAGAACATGGATAGGATGATGAAAAAAATCCAGTCCTTAAAGATAGAGAGAGAAGCCTTAAAAAGAGAGAAAGATGTGGCTTCCAAAAGTCGACTGAAAGATCTTGAGCAGGAGTTAAAAACCTTAGAAGAAGAGTTCTCTAACCTTTCTGCCAGATGGAATCATGAGAAAGAAAAGATAAGTCGTATAAAACAAATCAAACTTGAGATTGAAAAATACAAAAACCTCGAAAAAGAAGCAGAACGAAATGGAGAGTTAAACCGGGTAGCCGAGATTCGATACGGGAAATTAATTGAGCTGGATAAAAGTTTACGGGAAGCTTATGAAGAATTGAAAGTAGTTTCTGAATCAGAAAGACTATTGAGTGAAGAAGTTACGGAAGAAGATGTAGCCAATATTGTCTCCCGCTGGACGGGGATTCCTGTGAGTAAAATGTTACAGAGTGAAAAGTCCAAACTGCTCGTAATGGAAGATGTATTAAACGAGAGAGTCGTTGGACAGGAACATGCTACCTCTTTGTTAGCAGAAGCTATTCGGAGATCTCGTGCCGGTCTGGCTGACAGTCACAGACCCCTCGGAGTATTTTTATTTTTGGGACCGACCGGCGTAGGAAAAACAGAAACTGCTAAAGCTCTCGCCGGATTTTTGTTCGATGATGAGTCGGCCATGGTTCGCATTGATATGAGTGAGTATATGGAATCTCATGCTGTATCGAGACTTATTGGAGCACCGCCGGGTTATGTAGGTTATGATGAAGGCGGACAGTTGACGGAAGTGGTGAGAAGAAGACCTTATAGCCTGATTCTTTTTGATGAAGTAGAAAAAGCGCATCGGGAAGTTTTTAATATCTTTCTACAAATTTTTGATGAAGGCCGTTTGACAGATTCTAAGGGAAAGCAGGTGGATTTTAAGAATACGGTTATTATCATGACTTCTAATATAGGATCTCATTTATTAACTGATTCTTCTTTAAGCGAAGAGGAAAAAGAAAACAGGATAGAATCGGAACTTAAGAAGTTTTTTAGACCGGAGTTTTTGAACCGACTCGATGAAGTGGTACTATTCAAAAGCATTAATAGGGAGGCTTTATCCAAAATTGTCGATTTACAATTAAAAGACCTGACAAAGCGGGTAGCTGATTCCGGTTTAAAAGTTAAGTTTGCTGATAGGGTAAGAACTCATTTGGCTGAAATTGGCTTCGATCCGGATTATGGTGCGAGGCCATTAAAGAGATTGGTTCAGAAGCTACTTGGTAATGCTTTAAGCGAATATATTTTAAAAGGAGAGTTTGAAACAGGCGAAGAAATCGAAGTAGATCTGAACCCTGCAGGCAGGATAATTATTAATAAAATATAAGTCGATTTGACTGAAGCGAGGTTTTGCAGCCTCGCTTGCAGAACCTCAAAGCTGTTTAGTCAGCTTTACTCAGGAAAAGTTCTTCCTGTTCCATTTTGAAAACTTTAGAAGCTAATTGCTTGAACTCTTCTGTTGGCTCGATAAGACCGAGTTCTACTTTAGAAAGAAAGGGAGTTGAAACTTTTAATTTCTTGGCCATGTCATACTGCTTGATGCCCAATTCTCTTCTCTTTGCCCAGAGTTTGTTTACAAGACCTTCGCTGAATTCCGGAAATACAGTTTCAATCGGCTCTTCATTAAAGAGCTTATCTACCGTAGTTTTTAAATACTTAGCTGCATTTACTCTGAATTTTTCTGTAGGCTCCTGGCTATTCGTTTCTATTTTAGAGAGATAACTTGGAGAAACACTGAGAGCCCTGGCCATATCATATTGTTTGATACTTCTTTTCTTGCGGAGCATATAGATATGATTTTTCATGATTCCACCTCTTTTACTCACATTGTCAGAAGGCCATATTTTTTATTCAAGAAAAAATTTCCAGAAATAATAAATTTATTAAATGTCCTCGACTTAACGTATCCTATTTAGAGGATGGATTTTTTCCCTTACTGTCACGAATTGTTTTCTGAAGCCGCTTGATTTTAACTTTTAAGCGATTAATCTTTTGTTCCAGTTTCTCAATTTTCTTACTGAGACGAATGATAGTTACATCTGTTTCTTTCTTTTGTTTGGAAGAACGGTTATCAATTGCTTTTCTTTCCGTTTTTAGCTCATTCTCTATTTGTTTTTGAGTTCTGGCAAGGTTGGAACTTTCCTTTTCGAGGATACGCTTTACTACAGCCTGATTATTGGAATAAACAATTTTATAGACCTTACTTTTGGAATAGACTTCAACTTTATCATCTGTTTTTATCTTAATGGATTCTGCATCGTGATCAATTACCTGCCCTTTTATCACTTTTCCATTTTTAAGAATAATTGTTTCTGATATTAGGGGTAGGGATAGAAAAACTAGTATATAAATTGATATGATTGCTACTTTTCTTAGCATTTTTTCCACCAGAATAAACAAAGCTTTATATTTTTTACTATCCTCTGTTAATAGACTTTCCTTGCAAACGAAAATATTTTTTTACTTTTGGTCACAGGATCGGCTTCGTTTTAAAAATCGATAACCTGTCTCGGATTCTTTTCTAGAATCGCCGGAATTTGAATCCGATGAGGGCCTAAGTAGCGGAGCTTTTTGTTGCCGATATGCAGGGATATTCCTTCTATTACACCTAAAGAAGTCAGGGTGTAAACGAGTTGATCCAATCTATCTTTCATGAGTTCAGGACCGGCTCCTTTTTCAAAAGTTTTATTGAAGGAGATGTATAGTATACCATTTTTCAGGCTCATTTTTCTGGAAACTTTTAAATTTCCCGGAAAGGTACTCAGGATTCCTTTTTCCTGTTCTGCTTCATTGGGTCCTTTGATTAAGGAACGAAGAGCTAGAAGTATATCCTTTTTAAGACTTCCTCTACTTTTCCGTTTGCTGCGAACCAGGTAAGAGCGGGTCTTATCACCCTTTCCATAGAATTTAAGATAGTAAACATCAATGTATTCTCGTTTATAGATTCCCTTATTTTTAGAAACCGGAACCTGTTCGGAAAAAGTAGAAATTCGTTCTGGATTTTGAGGATCGGATTGAAATAAAGAAGGGGCAGGTTTTCGGAAAATCTCAGATTCCGAAAATGTTGGTATATCTGAAGGGGGAGTCGTATTGAAAAAAGGAATTTTCCCGGGCTTCAGGCTCTTCTCTACTAAAACCAGGCTTACAAAACATACAAATAGGTATGCCAGCAAGTTTTTACCTATGTTTCTCTTTTCTGACACAGTATATTTTCGGTTGTTTTTTATTTTGGAATAAAATTTTATTGAATTCCTTTTTTCTTTTGATTTAATATCCAAAAAACCTGAAATTAGGTTCTAATAGGAATTTAAACCGTCTATTAGTAAGTAGGCGTATTAAACTGATCTAGGAGGAGAGTTATGTTTTTAGAAAAAGGATCTGAAAAAAATCCAACAGGAAATCTTATTCTTTACTGCTATGTTATCGGCGAAAATCCGTTTCAATCCGGCTGTGAAATTATAGCTTCCAATGTGGTAGTAAGTTATTTAAAAATAAATGATAATTTTCCGGTAGTTACCTTTCCTCCTGTTTCCTTTCCCGGCATAGAAGATCTCAAGAAGATTTTAATAGAAACGGGAGATATTCATGATGTAGCCCGTCTTCCTGATTTCCACATGCCGGAAGGCAAAGAAGAGGGAAATCGGTATATTCAGGAACGGATGGAACAATACAATAGTGTAGTAATGAAATATGTAGAATTTTGCAGAAACCAGGATAAAAAAACAGAGCCCGAGTTTCAATCCGAAAGTTTTGATCAATATATGAGTTCTTTAGCCCGGCTTTCTATTCAATATAGAAATTCGGAAGGCCTTGCCAGGGAAGCTGCGAGGATGAAGGTGGATAGGCTGGTTGACAAATTTGCAGTTCGATTCCCCCAATTGGATCTGGATAATTATATGAATGCTATTACTTATCCCGGTAAAAAAGGGGATGAACTGGCGAGTTTATACATTAAAAAATTCACTGCCATTTCGGAAGAAAATTATGAAACTGCCTTTCTTTTAAAAAAGCAAATTGAGAAATTGGAGTACGACGCTTCCTTTTAGACTTCCGGTTTCCAAACTGGGAAGAGAGTATTATCCAGTTCCAGCAGGTTAAAAATTCTTCCGGCTATAAAATCTCCGAGATCATCTAAGGATTTTGGCATCTGGTAAAAGCCCGGTGAAGCGGGTAGGATAATGGCTCCTGCTTCATCTAATTCCAGCATATTCCTGAGATGTATCCGATTATAGGGAGTTTCTCTCGGAACGAGAATAAGCCTTCTTCTTTCTTTTAAACTGACGTCAGCACAGCGCTCTATCAGGTTTTCTGTAATCCCGGAATGAATAGAAGCTACTGTTTTCATGGAACAGGGAACAATCACCATGGCTTTCCAGGTATTGGAACCGGAAGCAATGTCGGCACCTATATCTTTAAAAGGACGTATTCGAAATTCGTGATGAAGAGATTTTTCTTCACTCAGAACGTAGTCCAGTAATTCTTCCGTGTTATTTACCCTGCAATTGTATTCTTCTCGAAAGATCCGGATAGCAGCCGGGCTGGCTATCAAGTAACTTGTGCCTTCTACCTGTGAAAGAGCGCGGATGAATCTGCTTGCATAAATAGAACCGCTGGCACCTGCTATACCTATAACCAGCTTCATAGAAGACCAAACTTTTGTAGAAGAGGACCGCCCTTATCGAGGAGAATCCCAAGAAATAATATAATACTAATGGAAGCGTTAATATGAAAAAAGGCGATAGGAAGTTTACTCAAATCTTCCCTGGAAACCATGGAGTGTTCCAGAAGGAATAATACGGCAACAATACCGAGAAAAATGTAGTAAAACATTCCGAGTCCGGCATAGTAACCTGCGAGTAGAAGCAGGCTGAAGGAGAAGAGGTGGGATAATCTGGCAATCCAGAAAGAGGTATCGAGTCCAAATTTGGCTGGAATCGAGTAGAGACCTTCCTGTCTATCGAAGTCCATATCCTGCATGGCATATAAAATATCAAAACCGGCAATATGAAACATCAGGCCGAAAGACCAGAGGGCAGGTACCAGCTCTAACTTGTCGAGAATGGCTATCCAGGCACCGGAGGGAGCAATTCCGATTCCGAGGCCAAGAATGAAATGACAGAGAAAGGTGAAACGTTTACTGAGTGAATAGAAAAGGATGATAAAGAGGGCCGGAAAGGAAAGGAGGAAACATTTAAAATTTATCATGTATGAGCCAAAGAGAAAGAGAAGGGAGGAGAAAATTATAAAGGCGAGGGCTGCTTTTTCACTGATTTTGCCGGAGGGAAGTTCCCGAACTTTCGTTCTTTCATTTTTTTTGTCGAATTCCCTGTCAACATAACGGTTAAAGCCCATGGCTGCACTTCGGGCACTTACCATGCAGATAACAATCCAGAATAAAAGTTTTAAAGCTTCTTCTAAAGTAAGATTGGATTGGCTTAGAGCCATTACAGCCGAAAGCCCGGCGAAGGGCAGGGCGAAAAGGCTGTGAGAAAGTTTGATCATTTTACTATAATCACGAATAGAGGTGAATACACCGGTAGTCATAGATAGCTCCTAAAAGAGACCCTGCTTACCAGTTTTTAGAAGGTGATTATTTGAAAAGTAGAAATTGGTTTATACCCGGCTTTTTCAGCCGGGGCTAGAGGCTATCCTCTTAGTGTTGTCTTTTTCTTTGATTCATGAGATATAAAAACCCATGGATGCAGGGAAAAGCAACCAACAGAGCGATTGTGGAGTAAAGTGCTATGTTAAAAAACTCATTGTTCATTTTTTTTCTTCCTTTCTTTAGTAGTTTTTTTGTTTGAGTCAATTATCTCATATTCATCTGGCTTAAAAAACTCTGAAAAAATTTGCTCAACATTAGTGAAGCAGTATTTTATATCAAGTATTTTCGCAATCTTGATGTAGTATTTTAAGCTAACTTTTCCGCTTCCTTTCAGTATTCGGTGGATATGAGTTTTAGAAACTCCTGTTTGTTCCTCCAGTTTGTATACTGATAATTTCATTTTTTTTAGCCTTTCTCTTACTGCTTTTGAGAGGCTTTTTAAGTCTGTAAAGATCTCCTCTTTCTCTTTCTGTCCCATTAATGGGATATACCACAAATGGGATAAAATGCAAGTACTTTTTTATAATATTTCTAAAAAAAATTATAAAAAATGGAAACTGAAAAATCAGAGACTCCTTATTATGGCCTTTAATAGCGTTTTACGCCTGTCGAGCGAGTATTTTCCTGAAAGCAGAACCAAAAAGTGTGACAGAGAAATTTGGTTTAAATGCCGATTTTTGGGGAATTATTTATACGGAGTTCGGAAAAATTTCTTCCAGCTTTCTTTTTATATAACCCTGTAAATCATAAGTTTAACTTATGATTTACAGGGTTATCAAGAGCTTTTAAGGGTATTCAGCAGGTGGCTATTCTCCCCAGACGACAATGCAGTCTTTGGAATACAAAGTATAGATGGGAAAAATCTCGGTAGAATAGTGATCCACGACGGCAATTTTAGTAATTCCGGCGTTTGCCATAGCTTTCTTGATACTCGGGTTTCCCGAATGATACAGAGTGTTCAGAAGGAGAAAATTCTCAATGCAATCTTCTCCTTTTTTTTCCAGTTTTGCTGAACCCAGAGTTTTGGTATTTGTATTCGAACGCAGGTGCTGGCCTGTATCGATTGTAAGAACTGCCATATAGGGAGAGGTACTGTAATGACCATAACAGGCATTTAATCCCAGGGCAATAAACCCTATAAGAGCCTGTCTGAAAATGAAGCTACAGGCTCTTGCAGCTTGCCTTTTTTTAATAGATAAGTTTATTTTAGGACAGGCTGTAAGCCAAAATCTATTTATTAGTTTCATAATATTCTCCTTTTATTCTCCGCTTACGATTACACAAAAATCCGAATAGAGATATGTGAATATGCTCATAGTGGAATAATCAATACTTGCGATTCTGGTAATGTTATTGGCTTTAGCTACACTACCTGCCTGAGCGTCACCAAAAGATACGATTCCGAGTATCATCTTCTGACAGCCCGTAGCTTCTTTTTTGTATTCTACATCGTTGTTGGTATTATATTCCCCCGCAAAGGAATTGGAAGTAAATAGTAAGCCATGGGTAGGGCCTATTGCACAGTGGCTTATACCGATAGAAAATAGGAAAGCGAAAAGATAGCTTTTGAATTTCATGATTATTCTCCTTCGACAATCGTGCAGTGACTCTGGTAGATATAGCCGGCAAAGAAAGCTTCAATTTTATGAGATACAAATTTTATCTTTGTAATCTTTGCATTTCTTCTTGCGGTTCGAATACTGGAATCTCCAAGACTGATTAGCCATAAAATGGAACTGGAGCAGGCTTCTCCTTTAAGTGTAGCTTTTTCTACCTTATCGCCGATTTGTCCATCTACCGTATCGCTGTAGTACAGGGCTCCTCCTCTGATTTCGTAAGCATAGGCACCCGCATAATCCGGAACCGGGTGGGTGTTGGAAGTCCAGCGCAGGACCCCTGACATAAGATTTACTCCTGTACAATTCCAGAAGAACAAAAGAATGATACTAAAAATTAAGGTTTTCATAAATTCTCCTAACTTGATTTTTATAGAAGATATTTTTTTTGTAAAATATTTTTTAGATTTATGCTTAAAAGAAACTGAACTTTCTTTTATCGAGAATTAAAAATTACGCTGGACATTATTTCTAAATTGTAAATAAATTGTTGTAAAGAATATGGAATTAAAAAGCAAGCGAGTCCGATAGTTCGCCTGAATACAAATAAATCCCGACACAATACAGATATATGAGTACCTACTAAAATGTTCAGAATAATGTGTAAACTTACTTTCGTTTATATTTTTCTTTTTATACTATTTCCTCTATTTGCTTCACCGATAATTCATCTACAAAAAAATAAGGGGAAAATAACCATTGGAAAATCAATCGAGATACTGGAAGATAAAACCGGGGAATTAAGTTTTGAGGAAATTCTAAGTGATAAAAAAAGTAGAGCATTTCAAAAAAGTATATATGAATATTATAATATAGGTTTTTCTAATTCTATTTATTGGATAAAAATTACTATCTACAATGAAAGCGAACAAAAAGTTGAACGTCTATTGGAATTAGCGTCTCCATCTTTAGATTATATTGATTTTTTCCGTCTCTCCGTAAATGGAGAACCTGAGGTTGTGCACACCGGTTTAAAGAAGCCTTTTAATAGTCGAGAAATTCCTTATCAAAATTTTGTATTTCGTTTGAACCTGGAAGCAGCTCAAACGAAAACCTATTATATGAGAATTCAATCAGATAGTCCTATACAATTTCTTTTGTATATCTGGGAACCTGAGAGTTTTTGGATTGCCGTTAAGAATGAACGTTTTGTCTGGGGCGGATTTTTTGCTGTGATGTCTGTAATGTGCATTTATAATTTTTTTCTTTTTATCGGTATAAGGGATATAAATTACTTACTCTATGTATTACTCACATTTTTTTCCACCTTGTTTTTTATGAATTTTACCGGATTGGGTAATGAATATATTTGGACGGATTCTATCTGGTGGATTGACAGGGGACTCGCTGTGACCTTCGGTTTGAGTATGATAAACCTGCTTCTCTTCACTCTTCGTTTTTTACAAATAAAAGAATATGCACCAAGATTATTTAAATGGTTGAATCTCTTAATTAGTATTTTAGTAGTTTACGTTATTTCTGTATTAGTCTTCGGACAACAGGATTTCAGGAAGTTAATTCCTTCCTTAACCATCCTTTCCATAATTAGTTCTATTTTAGCAGGAATTATTTCTCTTTTAAAGGATTATAAGCCTGCCGGTTTTTTTGTTCTTGCCTGGCTAACTTTACTCTTGTCTATCATTCTTATAACTCTGCAACGCCTTGGAGTGTTACCGATTAACTTCATAACGGAATATTCGCTATATATAGGTATGATACTTCAAGCAGTACTCTTTTCTATTGCTCTTGCTAAAAGGATTGAGGTATTGAAAAAGGAAAAGGAAGAAGCTTTCTTTCGACTCAGCACCCTGGATAAAATGAAAGATGAGTTTCTTTCTAATACTTCGCACGAACTACGAACCCCTCTAAATGGTATTATTGGCATAGCTGAATCCCTGGTGGATGGTATTGCGGGAGAATTAAATGAATCAGCAAAGAACAATTTGTTTATAATTATTCATAGCGGTAAAAGACTTTCGAGTCTTGTAAATGATATATTAGATTTCAATAAGTTAAAAAACAACGAAATTCAATTACAATGGAAAACTATCAGAATTAAAGATATTGTGGATATAGTATTTCTTTTATCCCGACCTCTTATTGGAAGTAAATCGATTCAGCTTCTGAATTGCATACCGGAAAATATTTATGTGCGAGCAGATGAAAATCGTTTACAACAAATTTTGCATAACCTGACAGGAAATGCAATCAAGTTTACAGAAGAAGGAAAAATCGAAGCTTTATATTTGCCTCAGGATTCAGATAAAAAGTTTTATCAGTTTGCAATAGTCGATACAGGTATCGGAATTCCGGAGGATAAGTTCGATGCAATTTTTTTGTCCTTTGAGCAGGGGGATGCTTCTATAGAAAGAAGATATGGTGGAACCGGTATAGGCTTATCTATTAGCAGGCAACTACTGGAACTTCATGGAGGAAAAATTCATGTAGAATCGAAGTTAAAAGAAGGATCTAAATTTATTTTTTCTTTGATAGCTGCAAAGCCGGAGGATGGTTCGGAAACCGAAAAATATATAGAAAATGTAGAGTATAGGGAACTATCAATAACTGATATATTACGAAAAAAAGATATAGTAAAAATAGAAGGTAATGTGGCTAAAATTTTGATTGTAGACGATGAAATTGTCAATCTACAGGTCATCGAAAACCAACTTTCTTTACATGGTTTTATTGTATATAAATCGAGTAGTGGAGAAGAGGCTTTAAGGATGATACCTGAAATTCAACCGGATTTAATTCTTTTGGACATAATGATGCCTCGCCTTTCCGGGTATGAAGTTTGCCGAAAATTACGGCAGATATATAAACCAAACGAGTTACCGATTATCTTTTTATCTGCGAAGTCTCAAATGGAAGCTATCATCCATGGTTTTGAACAGGGAGGGAATGATTATATGATAAAACCCTTTAATAAAGATGAACTAAGACAACGTGTAACTACCCATATACATTTAACGAAAGTCTTTAAAATGACGAATCAATTTTTTCCTGAGGAGTATTTGAAATTTTTATCACTCTCAAGCGTACTGGATATACAATTGGGAAAATATATTAAGAAAGATATGTCTATCATGTTTATTGATATTCGATCGTATACGAGTATTTCGGAGAAAATGAATATCGAAGAGAATTTTACCTTCATTAATCAATTTCTTGAGTATATCACTCCGGCCATAAGAAATAATGAAGGACTTGTGAATCAGTATTTGGGTGATGGTTTAATGATAATTTTTCCCGGGGCTGTCGAAACGGGAGTTCATTCTGCAATATCGGTCTTAGAAGGTATCCGCTTATTTAATAAGAAATTGGAAGAAGAAGGAAAAGAAGCCATACGTGTTGGAATTGGTATCAACTATGGAGAAGTTGCTTTCGGTATCATTGGGAGTAAATATCGTAAATCTGGCAATGTTATTTCTGATACTGTAAATCTTGCAGCCAGAATGGAAGGTTTGACCAAGTTCTATGATTGTACTGTAATTATTAGTGAATACATATATACTAAAATTTTGAATAAATCCTTATATCCCATTCGTTATTTAGACAAAGTTAGAGCTAAAGGAAAAACAAAACCCGTAAAAATTTATGAACTTATTACAGGTGGAGATCCTGCTATGGAACAGCAAAAACTTGATACTATGCGTGATTATGATAAAGGTATTCAATTCTATTTAGAGGGTGAATATGATGAAGCTCTAAAAGTTTTCAAAGAATTAAATACGTCCCCAAAAAAAGATAGGCTTATAGAAATCTACCAGGAAAGAATTGCTGAGATTATACAAAAGGGTATACCAAAAGATTGGGATGGAAGCTTTGAGCATCATACAAAATAGGCTGGCTTATTAATTGATAGTATGCTTTTTATCAGTGATAAAAAACATATTATGAGAGGGGAATTATTGTTTAAAAAATCGATTTTTATGCTTCTCCTTCGATGTATAGGTGTAAAAGACTAACTTTTGTGTTTTGCACCTATATTACATTGATAACAGAAGGTGGAAGCCATGATATTAAGAACAATATTTGGTAAGACATTAAAACTTGTTTTGAGTATAGTATTTATTTTTGTTTCCTTTCCTTTGTTTGCAACTAATGGAATGTTAATGACTGCCTATAGTGCAAAATATGCAGGGATGGGTGGTGCCGGTCTTGCCATTGGTGGGACTATAATGGACCTGGAGTCCAATCCGGCTCACTTAGCCAGGATAAAAAAAACTACCGGTAGTACTGCGATTTTGGAAGGAGGCTTTGCGGCTCTTATTCCAAAACTTTACTATAAAGATTCTCAGTTTGATGATAATTCCAATAGCGGACTTGTTTATACCAATAGTAGAAAATCAGAGCCGGCTGTTTTCCCTATGCCTTATGGAGGTTTTGCGCAGGCAATCGGTGATAATATGGGTTGGGGGATTGCCTTTTATGCACAGGGAGGAATGGGGGCTCACTTTAAGAATAATTTACGTAATACTCCGAACCGGGGAACCTTGAATGAAGTAATGAGCGGTATGACAGGATCAACGGTCAACCTTCCTATGATTGGTAATCTAAGGCAGATGAGTGAAAGCACCTATTCTAACTTTGGTTATGCCAAGATTACACCCGGATTTGCTATGAAGTTTGGTAATTTAAGTGTGGGTCTCGGATTCGATGTGGGGATGGCCAAGATGGAATGGAGATGGACTTTCAGCGATCCTTTCGGAATGATGGAATTTCCGGGTGCCGGGTATCGTTATAAAAGTGATGTGGCCTTAGGTTATGCTGGTAAAATAGGTTTTGTATACGATCTGAGTGATCACCTTTCATTAGCTTATGCTTATAGTTCAGGTGCTAAGCTTAATTTGAATGGTAAGATCAGCGTAAATGCAGGAAATGCGGATGCTACCCAGGCCGGTCTGGTTCCCGTTTCCATGTATCTAAACTATCCCGAAAGACATGCTACCGGAATAGCCTATAATACCGGGGGAGACGGAACCGGTTTAACTATCGGATTTAATGTTTCGTATATAAAATGGGCTAGTGCTATTAATACGGTTGAGTTTAAAATTCCTATGCCTTATATATCCACTCCCATGGGAAACAAGATTTCTGAATTAGCCTTTAATATGAAATGGAGAGACCAAACTGTTTTTGCTCTCGGGTTTGAGTATAAACCTTCTAAGGATTCTGTTGCTTATAGGTTGGGTTACAATTACGGAAGAAGCCCTGTAACTGCAGATGGGATTAACCCACTTTTTCCTGCGGTTTCCGAACACCATGCTTCTACAGGACTGGGTTTTACGTTTGGAGGCCTGGAACTGGATTTAGCTGTTGAGTATGCGTTTCCGAATACGGTAAAAGGGAATGACATGTCTGATTGGGATATGTTGCATGCATTTTATCTGACTCCTGGTGCCTCGACCCCGGGCACCCAGGAATTTCTGGCTGCTTTTAAGAACATATACTATAACCACAGTGTGAAAATGGAGCAGATTACAACCCAGGTGGGTATACGATATAAATTTTAATATTCCTCCGGGTATATAGAAGCTACATTGCAGGTGAGTATTTTTGTTCTCGCCTGCAATTTTTCATTTTTTTAACCATTCATCCCCCTATATCACCATCCGTCCCAATAAATTTGAACGCAGTGTCAGGAAATGTTAGAGTAGAAGTATACAGCGGGAGGGAATTTTCTTCCTGCGGAAAAAGTAAATAAATGAAATAACCGGAGAAAGAAAATGAAAACTTTAAAATTAAAACTAATCACCCTAATGGCTTTTGGACTCTTCTTTGCCAGTTCCCTCTCAGCCGGAACTATTTATGTATTCGTTCATGGAAAATCTGATAAAAACCATAACGGAACAGGAACTACCGATGTAAATGGTTACTGGGGAAGTTCTGCAAATGCAGTCAGTGGAACCAAGTATTTTGTAGGTTATGATGGAACAACCGACCCTCGCACCTATGGAACTGCCAGGGCGCAAACCAACCTCACAACTGTAATGAACCAGAGATGTAAGGGTGCTGATACCTGTAAAATTATCTGCCACAGTGCCGGATGTTATGCAACTGAATACTGGTTAGATAAGTTAGGTGCCAGTGCTGCAAGTAAAGGCTACAAGATATCCGGAGTTACAGCTCTTGCTGCTGCTTCCGGTGGTTCTGAACTGGCCAGTGCTCTGAATGGACTCACCTTTGGCTTTGCCGGAAATGCAATGGATAAGTCTCTGATTGTAAATACAGCCAGATCTTCTTTCAATCACAATGACACAGCCGGAGTAACTGTAGCCCATGTTCCCGGATACAAAGGAATGTTTGGAGCTTCTGCTATCCTTCCCGGTGAAGATGACTACGCTGTAGCTTATCACTCTTCCTGCGGATATAATACTGCCGGTGGCTTAAGCAAATGTCAGAGTTCTTTAACTCAGTATGAGGGAATCTGGCCTTTTGGTTCTAACAAAACCTACAAGCAGTTTAGCGGACATACAAGAGCTCCTTCTGTTGGTTCCGCCGGTCTTTACAAAAACCACAGCGAAATCAAAAATGATGGCTGGAGATAAGAAGAACAGAAGATAATAGGAACAAACGAAAGAGAAAGAAAAGGTGGAGCAATCGCTTCACCTTTTTTATGTACGGAGACAAATGAAATTATTACATTACCCCGAATTAAGCTTGCTTGAAATTTAATTCTCTTTTGTATATATGAACATGTACGAAACAAATTGTAAAAATTGTGGTGGCCTTTTGAAAGAGTCCGCCAATAAAGAACATCTAATTTGTGAATTTTGTAATTCAACTTATCCCAATCTGCATAAGGCAAAGAAGCCTGTTCTTCTTGTATCTGTTTTTTTTCTTCTGATCTGCATGGTAGTAGCACTAGGATTTTTTTATTTCAAGCCATCTTCTGCTTTAGAACCTGCTTTTCATTTGTACAAAGATTTACCGGGAGATGCAGGGGCTAAGATTCCTATAAAATTAGTTAAGGATTTTATTGGATATATGCTGGCAACAAATCAAACAGAGATGAAAAACTTAGTCTCTCCCAAATTTATAAAAGAAAATGATGTGTTTTATAATAGATTAAAAATTAATTCTTTTACGGCTTCTGACTATAAAATTTTATCTTATGAGAATGGTATTGTTACGGCACTGCTGGGAAGTCGGTCTCATTCTCAAGTATTCTGGTATAAAGTTCAATTTCTGATCGTGAAAGAAAAAGGAAATTTATATATACTTCCTTCTGAAAAAAAATGGGGTGGGTACTCTGATCCCTGGATTTCATTCAGCCATTATAAAACTGAATCAGAATAATCATTCCTAAATTATCTTCTACTATAAGAACATTAGCAGACAGAAGAGTATTTCTTTCTCCTGTCTGTTTTGTTTACTGTTTATTCACCCGGTCCGGAGCACTGTGCGTAATCTGATTCGATCTTATCTACCATTCGAAAAGACCATTTTTTATTTGCATTTTGCTCGATTACAAGTGATATCCCTGTTGATTCAAAAATCTTCATTTCAGCACCAAAATCCGCTACAGTCATTTTTTCAGAACTCAAATCTCCTTTTTTCAGCATTTCTTCAAAGGCAGATTTTGCTCCTGCAACCTCAGGACCGGCACCACAAAAACAACCAAACCTTAAGACGCAACCGGAAAGGTTACTTAGAGCCACTGCATCTTTTTTCTGTATAGCGGTTTTTATAAAGGAAATAGCTAAATTGGCATTGGCAAACTCCATAGGTTTTTCATTTTTTCCCTTGCAACTTTCCAGTTTTAAAGACTCTTTGCAGATCTGAAACTTTAAATCACCCAGAAGATAATATTTGGAACGAGAGTTTTCATCATCCCCGGAACTTTGCTTGATTTCACCCAGAAGGCTTTCTGACTTCTTGAATAGGGTGATAGCTTTTTCGCGGGAATTATTTCTGACTTGTAGGGCTTTTCGATAATTACTGATAGCTTCGGTATAATTCTTTTTCTCAGTTGCATTGCTAAACTCCTTCGCGGCCTCTTCAAGGTACTCCAGATTTTTCATTACATCTTCTTCGAGTATCGTTTTTACGAGAAAGCCTCCGAAAGCCCAGCCTTCCTGCTTATGATACTGCACTTTCATCCACTTGCCGGTGGCTCCGGAAATTGTCTGGGTTTCCGATTTCTTTTCCAGAACTTTCACCTTGGCTGCATAGGGAATCAGACCAAGTTTTTTTCCTGAAGTTGAAGCTTCGGATCTCATGAATAAACCGCTTTTAGTGCTTACATAGCGGTATTTTTCTTTTTCCGTTTGACTTGAAATGTATGTGCTTCCTTTCTTCGAGGGTGCTTCTTCTTTCTTCGAAGAAGAGGAAGGAGGAGTCTCGACATTTTTTTGGGGTTTGTTTTTTTTACAGACGGTAGTAATGAGTGTTAGGCTCAAAAGTAATGTGATAGAAATCAGTTTTTGTTTCATATCTGGTTGTATCCTTTAAAATCGTTTTTTTCATAAGAAGATTCTACTGAAAAGGTGTCAATTTTTTTTGGAGACCTTTGAAAGTGCCGAACGGAGTTCTACCAGAGTAAGCTTTTTCTGTCTATCATCTTCTGCTCACTCGATGTAATCGACTCATTTTTATGCTTTTTATACTCAGTGAAAAGTTGAACTAATTTTTCATGAGTCCAGATACTATTGTCGAACAAGGTACCCAGTTTATTCTGGTTTTGATAAAAAACTAAACTACTATAACGACCTTTTCCCACATTAACTTTCAACTCAAGATGGAATTCTTGCAAAGATAGTTCGAGAATTTTCTTTTCGTCTTTATAAAAAATTTCCATGCTCAGCCAATCATTGGCCTTCAGACGTATACTCTGCATATAAAAAATGGCACGCCTGTAAAAGATGAATTCATTTACCAGAAGTCCTATCATAACAACAATCGTTCCGAAAAGAAAGAAATCAGCTTTTGTAAAAAGCCAGATGACAAATACTACTACAGCCTGAATGCTCATTACAACGAGAAAAAGTTGTGATTTTTCGAGAACTCGCTTTTTAAAGGGTAAATAGTCTAGATGAAATTCAAAATTTTGATCTTCCATACTGTCATGCTCAGAAACGAGATTCAGATAGCAATCCAAATTTATAGAGAGTTGAAGCTGAGCCGGAAACTCTATTAAAAATAGTAGGAATGGAGAAATAGGGGTTGATTAAATTACCTCGATAATCTCACTTTCTTTGGTATAATTAACGATTACCACAAGGGCCTTTGTGTTTTTGTTTTTAGGCTGGAAGTTTTCTACATAGATTTTATGGTAATCCTTTACCTGTTCAATTGCTTTAGAACGAATCTCTTCTGCCCTGTGACTTTTTTCTTTATTAATATATTTTAATTCTATAATATAGTGATATTTTACGTAATCATAGAATGCCGGATTGCCTTCGTATAAAAGATCGATTCTTTTACCACCAGGGAGTTCCCTTTCCGAAATAATATTATACAAACCGCTGAATGTGAAATACGCTACCATCATAAACTTAATGTGTTTTTCAGAATGGTCGGAGAAATCATAATTAGAAAGCTTTTTTCCGTAGAACTCGGAAATGAGAAGCTTCAGTTTATCAATGGTTCCACTTTCTGCCATGTCAGCTATCACATCATGCAATAGCTTTACATCAAAAGCAATGTTTTTCTCGATTCGTAAAAACATCTGTAAATATTCCCAGAACAGTTTTTGAATCACATAGTTAGGAACCTGAAATGTATTGGGGATCTTAGATTTTGTTAATAGTCCGAGATAGAAAAGTAAAGAATTTAATTCCTGGTGACCGAACCTGTGCTTAAATGTAAATCTTTCCACCAGATTGAACCTCACCGTCTGTTCCGCAATCAGGCTTTCAATTGTCTTTTGCAACTCTTCTTCTCCACTGACCCCGACAATAAGCCCCTGTAACTTTTCGTAATCAGTCTTTACATTCATGTCGAGAATCTCTTCCGGATAACCATGCCTTTGAAATTTCTCAATAAAATATAATACCATATCTGTATTGAAAAGAGTTGTTTTGCTGGAAGGCGAAAAGAGATAACCATTATAGAAGTAAGTTAGATCTGAGATGACCTTCTCTCGATTGTTTTGTTTGTAACAATGTGGTGGAAGCTGATCTAAAATAGAATTCACTTCTTCTGTCGTGAAACCAAGCATTTCATTAAAATCCATGTCCGTTGTCATATTGGTCATGATATTAAAACCGCTGGATAATTCATCGAGCATGATGGGGGAAACACCGGTCATGAAGAAACGTTCCAGAACTCCCGAATCGCTACCAATTTTAAGTTTTTCATAAAAATGCCTGACAAAACCGGAACGTTCACCACCACTCTCTCGGGAAATGAAAAGCGGCGTGGCATCCCTTCCTTCTGCTACAAGCGTATTTACAAAGTGGTCGTATTCATCGATTAGAACATAGATTTTATGCTGGCTACCTTCGAGCTTTTTTAAGATAAAACTTATCATATCGGCAGCAGGAATTTCCATAAAAAGTTCCTGAGCCTGTTCCAGAGTTTTTTCTGGAAAAAAACGTTTATATGCTGTTAAGAATATTTCTATAAAAGTGGAAACACTGCGGTTAAAACTTTTCCTTAGTTCCTCCTCATTATCACCCCGAATTCCTGAGAAATTGAGATAAAGTGTAAGATAAGTATTTCGTAATTCAGTCGGGTTCTTCTGGATGTAGAGATCGGCAAAGAGTTTATCAAACTTGTCTTTGGAATTGATATCGTAGTAGGATTTCAGGAGGCTTAGCCACAGGCTTTTACCAAAACGACGTGGGCGGATGAAGAAAAACTTTTTAATACTCTCCATTTTAGGAATAAACTGGGTTTTATCCATGAATAGATTCTTGCTATTTCTTAAATTTTCAAAATTCCCTTCGCCATAGCCTATGCTTAACATAGAGACAGTGTAGAAGATATAGCCGTGTCTGTCAATGGTTATTCATACAGCTCTTGATCCCGTTTTTACCCAAACTTACTACTGTCCTATCCGGGATTTTGATATTTCGCCTTATTGGAATAGTTCCTTTTTTTAAGAATTACAGGATTTGCTTAAACAATCAGCCAAATTTTTTTATTTATTTTTGCTGCAAAAGCAATTGACAGACTTTCAGCTCAAGAAAAATCTTGCTTCGAGAAAACCATGCTAACTAAAAAACTTACCACCCTTTTTTTTATTTTTGTTCTATTATCAACCGCAGTACCGGTTCTGGCCCAGACAGCAGAGCAAAAGGCACATCCAAAGTACAAGGAACTTGAAGTCCACTTCGAGGCATTTACCAACGCAAAAGATAATGAAACTTTCCAAAAAGAGATGAATATTGTAATCGGTCTGGAACAAGAAATTTTTGGAGAACCCCACTTAAAAACTGCTGAAATATTCTTCATTTTAGGGACAGTGAATTTACAAATTGAAAAGTTGGATAAGGCTTTAGATCGTTTTAAAATTGCAGTACAAATTCGAGAAAAGTTTTTAGGTAAAAACCATCCTGATACTGTAAAAACACAACAAATAATTAATGCCCTTCAAACAAAGATTGAAAAAAGTAGTGGAGACAATACAAGCACAACTTCAACACCAAAAACTGATGAAGCATATAGGTTAAACTGGGAAGGGGTTCAACTTTATCAAGCAGGAAAATACGACGAAGCCATCCAAAAGTTTGAAGCTTCACTGAAACTCCGTTTGACAATCCATGACAAAGAGCATCCCGATACAGCCACAACCTACAATAATATTGGAGATGCGTATTACAACAAAGGCGAATATGGTAAGGCAATTGAGTATTTTAATAAATCACTGAAAATCCGCTTAAAAACCCTTGGCGAAGAACATCCTGATATCGCACAAAGTTACAATAATATTGGTGATGTGTATAAGAACAAAGGCGAAAATGATAAAGCAATAGAGTATTACAACAGGTCTCTGAAAATCCGTTTAAAAACCCTTGGCGAAGAACACCCTGATACAGCTATAATTTACAATAATATTGGTGATGTGTATAGGAACAAAAGTGAATATGATAAAGCAATAGAGTATTACAACAGGTCTCTGAAAATCCGTTTAAAAACCCTTGGCGAAGAACATACATACACAGCGGGGAGCTACAATAATATTGGTGTGGCGTATTGCAGCAAAAGAGAATATGATAAGGCTATCGAGCATTTGGATAAAGCCTTGAGTATCATTTTAAGAGCGATAGGCGAAGAGCATCCATATACAGCCACAACCTACAATAATGTTGGTGATGTGTATAAGAACAAAGGCGAATATGATAAAGCAATAGAGTATTACAACAGGTCTCTGAAAATCCGTTTAAAAACCTTAGGCGAAGAACACCCTGATACTGTAAAAACACAACAAATAATTAATGCCCTTCAAGCAAAGATTGAAAAAAATAGTAGAGACAACACAAGCACAACTTCAACACCAGAAACCAGTGAAGCCGATAGATTAAACCGGGAAGGGGTTCAATTTTATCAAGCAGGCAAATACGATGATGCCATCCAAAAGTTTGAAGCTTCACTGAAAATCCGTTTAAAAACCTTAGGCGAAGACCATATTGATACAGCGATAAGTTATTATAATATAGGTCTTGGATATGTGGCTAAAGGAGAATTTGTTAGAGGTATAGAGTATTTTGAGAAATCATTAAAAATTAAGATAAAAATTCTGGGAGAAGATCATCCCAATGTAGTAGCAATAAAAGCCAATATTTCTACTTTAAAAACAACAATAACAACTCAAAAAGATAAAAAAAATACTCAAACTAATAAAGAAGCTTTGCTGATGGAACATTATAATGTGTACAATGATGCCTTAAACCAAAAAGGAGATTATAATACCGCTCTTATAGAAGCTGAAAAAGTTCTCGAACTAGCAAAAGAAATTTATGGTGAAGAAGATCCTAATTATGCAGTATGTTACGGTAATGCTGGATTAGTATATAAGAAAAAAGGAGAATATCACAAAGCACTTAAATATTATGATAAATCTTTAAAAATTCTTTTAAAAACAGTTGGTGAAAATCATGAATTGACTGCAATGAACTATAATAACATTGGGGCAACTTATAGAAGTTTAGGTGAAATAGACAAGGCAATGGAGTATTATAAGAAGTCATTGGGTATCTATATTAAGACAGTAGGTGAAATGAATTTAGATACAGCAATGAATTATAGTAATATTGGAGAAGTTCTTTTTGTTAAAGGGGAATATAATAAATCTTTGGAGTATTTAAACAAAGCATTTAATAGTTCAAAAAGGCTAGGCGAAAATCACCCAGCAGTAAAAACAATTAAAGATAATTTAGATAGAGTTAAAAAATATGCTGAATTAGAATTATCTTATCAAGCATGGCAAGATTCCAAAACTACTGAAACATATCGCACGAAAGCAAAAGAAGTATTTAAAAAAGAAAAAGAACTTTTTGGAACTCTACATTTGAAATCAGCAGGAATTATGAATTATACTGGCATTAGGTATCTTAGAGTTGGGAAATATACTGATGCAAAAAAAGCCTTTCAAATTGCTTTGCAAATCAGAACTAAATTTTTAGGAGAAAATCATCCGGAGACAGCTATTTCTTATAATAATATGGGAGAAGCATATCGTTATCAAGGGGAATATGATAAAGCTATTGAGTATTTAAATAAATCGTTAGCGATCCAGCTAAAAACTTTAGAAGAAAATCATCTGGAGACAGCTATTTCTTATAATAACCTTGGTTTAGCTTATGTCTTAAAAGGACAATATGAGGAAGGGATCGAAAATTACAACAAATCGCTTACTATTCAGTTAAAACTCTTGGGAGAAAATAATAAATATGTTGCTCTTCTTTATAATAATCTTGGTGCAGCTTATCTTAGCAAAGGAGAATATGATAAAGCTTTGAAATATCTTCAAAAAGCACTTGATATTCGTTTAAAAGTTTTAGGAGAAAATACTCCTCATACTACAAGCTCTTATAATAACCTGGGAGGAATATATCACAATATAGGAGAATATGATAAAGCTTTAGAATATCTTACAAAGGCACTTAGTATTCGTTTAAAAATTCACGGAGAAAAACATCCAGATACTGCAAACTCTTATAATAGCTTAGGGATGGTTTACGACCAAATAGAAAAATATGATGAAGCTATTAATAATTATAAGAAATCATTATCTATAAGATTAGAAATACTAGGAAAAAATCATCCGGATATTGCTGGTTCATATAACAATATTGGACATGCTTACTATTCAAAAAAAGAATACGATAAAGCTATAAAATATTTTACTAAATCATATACTATTAGTAGAAAAGTTCTAGGTGAAAATCATCTACGTACTGTTATTTTTTATAGTAATTTAGGTGGTATTTATTATTCCAAAGGTGAATATAATAAGGCTATAGATTATTATAAAAAAACAATCCAAAAATTAGAAAAAACGGAAGAAAGGGATATTCTTATTGGTGCATATACACATCTTAAACTAATATATATAGTCAATCGACAAATACCCCAAGCAATTGAAACCCTCCAAAAAACAGTAGGTTTAATTCTTCAATCCCGCTTACATATTTATGGAAAAGACAAAGGGAAATTTATGACCAGGCATTTTCATCTTTTTAAAGAACTCGTAGAGCTATACAACCAAACAGGTCAATACGATAAAGCTTTCAAAATTACAGAGAAAATGCGCGGACTTTCGCTTTTAGAAAACTTTCAGTTGCAGTATGCACTTAAAGAATCCGGTGTAGATAGGAAGCTTGCCAACGATATGCTCAAGCGCAAAGGTGAAATTGAGTCTCACTATTCCGAATACTCCGCTGTTCTGCGACAGGGTGAAAAAGGACAGGTTTATGCGAAAAGCCTAAAAGATAAAATCCTTACTGAAGAAAGAGAACTCGAAAGGCTGGACAAAAGCCTTGAAAAGTCCAATCCACTCTATGCTAAAAATCGCAAAATTCAAATTCCGGACATTCCAAGCCTGCAAAAGCAGTTAGGCGAGGCCAATAAGACTCTTATCGAATATACTTTGAACAAAGACGAAAAGGGCAAGGAAAGTTTAACTGCCTTTGTCATTTCCAAAAATGGATTTCAGGCTATTTCTCTCGGAACGAATTTAGACCTTTCCTTAAAAATCCAAAACCTGAGAAGGATTATTTCCAAAAGACCGCGTAGCAGGTATTTTATCCTCGGAAAAACTGTAGACAATCAGGATATTTTATTCACCACATCCGACTTAAAAACAGAAGAATACTCCTGCAAAAATCCGAATGAAACCGAGAGAACTTCCTGCAAAACAATTAAAAAGGGAACTGAAATTTATAGAAAAGAGTTGCAGGAAGAAAAGAATATCTTGCAAACAAAAGATACAAATCATGCAGCAAAGGTAAGCTGGAAGAAGTTTGCAACAATAGAAAAGAAGACCGTTTATACTGACGATGTTACCAATGACTTCCTACCCCGGTATCTAAAAGAAATTTATAGCATCTGTATCCAGCCCCTATACGACAAAAACCTTCTGAAAACAAAAGACATTTTAATTTCTCCTGACGCCTCGATTTATACCATCCCCTTTTCTGCTTTAATAGACAAAGACGGAAAATACTGGAATGAAAAAGTCACTCTTTCGATGATTCACTCTGCGAGTATTTGGATGAAGCTCAGAGAGTCCAAAAATCGAAAGTATTCCTATCCTATCTTTGCAATGGGAAATCCTTTTTACTCTGATAAATATGCAGAAAGCAAAGGAGTCCGTGCTGCCGACATGCGTGCTGTAACAAAAAGTGGGGCTTTGAGCGAACTTCCCTTAGACAATTTACCGGGAAGTGCAGAGGAAATCAAATATATAAAAAAGGAAATATACCATCAGGAAAATTCGAAACATATCAAGGAGAGAATTTCCGCCAATAAGCAGGAACTCAGGGATAGCTTTCCCGAACGAAAGCCAAATTATAAGACAGTGCATTTTTCTGTTCACGGTCTTTTCTTTCCCGATGCAGAAGAATTGAACTCACTGGCACTTACAGCACGAGGAAAGGTTGAAAAATTCAATGCCGAAGCTTTAAAGCAGTATGAAACCAGGCACAAGAAAAAGGTGCCGGAGGATGGCTTCTTAAAAATGGGTGATGTAATTGACCTCGGAATCAAGAGTGACCTTGTCGTAATGAGTGCCTGCGAGACATCACTTGGTTCAGAAAAGGCCGGCGAGGGAATGGTTGGACTTCCACAGGCCTTTCTTATGGCAGGCTCTCAAAACACTCTCGCTACATTATGGTCGGTAGATGATAAGGGTACTATGGAGTTTTTCAAAAAGTTCTACAAATACTACCTTCTTCAAAAAGTAAGCTTAATTGCCAACCGCTCCCTGCAACGTACCCAGTCCCGGATGTATGCAAAAGATAATAAATATAAAGACCCTTATTATTGGTCAGCCTTTGTGTTATATGGAGAATAGCTCACTTCAGAATTAAGAATGGAGGTTGTGGAATTTTTAGTTGGTGAAGAAAAATTTCTTGAAAAGAATTGAAATGCTTTCATTATAAGGAAGTTCATGTTATATAAAAAACTTACTATACTATTTTTGCTATTTATTCAATTATCAACCACACTTCCGCTCCTTGCCCAAACAATAGACCCGGAGAATGGAGTATTTTGGCAGGGTGGTAGTAATAATTCGTATGAATTATACGGACCTGAATATACTCCCGGCTTTTTTAATAAATTTGGTTTTGGTTTATGGTCTAGTAATACATCCTTTAACCGGGATTCCAATCCTAAAGTTTTGCAAATGAACTTTTTATACGGTGAAACCAAAGATGTGTATGGGCTAAATCTTGGACTCGGAATAACTCAATTTATAAATGGAATTTATGAGGATGGGAAAACAAGATCATCCAAAATGCGTGGTGTAACGGTGAATATTTTAGGACAAAACCCGGATGAGATGGCAGGAATATCAATAGGAGGATTTGGAACAATTACAGATAAAAACATAATGGGGTTATCCATTGGAGGGTTGGTTAGTGGTTCCAATGAAATTACAACCGGAATATCCGTAGCTTTATTCAGTGTTTCAAAAAATACAACCGGAATATCATTTGGGGCTCTAACTAGTTTCCAGAAAGAAGACCTAAATGGGCTGTCATTAGGCATCATCAGTGGAGCCAAAAATGTAAAAGGAGTATCCATCGGTGGACTAAATTATTCTCAAGATACAAAAGGAATTCAGTTTGGACTTATCAACTACTCTACTGGAAAGTCGTGGTTGCAAATTGGATTAATCAACTACGCAAGAGGAAACTGGTTACCCTTTTTTCCACTAATGAACTTTGATTTTGGATCTCTTTTTGCTTCGAATACAAAAAAGAACGATGATAAATCAATTGCAAAAACAGATAATATCCAAGAAGGAGCAGAAAGCACTACTCCAACACCAAAAAACAACGAAGCCGATAGGTTAAACCAGGAAGGCATTAAACTCCTTAATACAGGAAAATATGATGAAGCCATAGAAAAGTTTGAAGCATCACTGGAAATCTGTTTAAAAACTTTTGGCGAAGGGCATCCATCTACAGCTAGCAGTTACAATAATATTGGAGTAGTGTATGATCGCAAAGGCGAATGCGATAAGGCAATCGAGTATTATAATAAATCACTGGAAATCTGTTTAAAAACCTTAGGAGAAGAACATCCGGAAACAGCTAACAGTTACAATAATATTGGAGCAGTGTATATACAAAAAGGGGAATATGATAAGGCACTCGGGTATTTGAATAAAGCCCTTGAAATCTTTCTTAGAATCCAGGGCGAAGGGCATCCATCTACAGCTAGCAGTTACAATAATATTGGAGCAGTGTATGATAGTAAAGGTGAATACGACAAGGCAATCGAATATTATAATAAATCACTGGAAGTCAATTTAAAAACTTTTGGCGAAGAGCATCTATCTACAGCCACAAGTTATAATAATATTGGAGAAGCCTATAGACAAAAAGGGGAATATGATAAGGCAATCGAGTATTATTATAAATCACTGGAAATCTGTTTGAAAACCTTAGGCGAAGATCATCCATCTACAGCCACTGTTTACAACAATATTGGAGTAACGTATGACAGCAAAGGTGAAGCCGACAAGGCAATCGAATATTATAATAAATCACTGAAAATCCGTTTAAAAACCCTTGGCAAAGAGCATCCCGAGACAGGGTTGATGCACTAAAAGGCTTGTATAAAAAAGATAACAAATACAAAGACCCTTATTATTGGTCAGCCTTTGTGTTATATGGAGAATAGCTCACTTGGAAATTGAGAGGGGTAGGATTGGGAGTTAAGAATGGGTTGTGTAATTTTAAATTGATGAGCAAAAACTTCTTGAAAAGAAATATTCCTTTGTTATAATTATGTAATTATAATAAAGGAATGACTCATGAACAGGAAAGGAAATTTATTTCTAATTTTTGTATGTTTTTTTAGCATTCAGCTATATTCCCAAACAGCAACCGTAACTTTCAAAACAGGCAAAGTTCAAATCACGAATGATGGAAAAACCCTCAATCCCGTAGCCGGAAATACAATACCCGATACGGCAAAAATCCAAACGGGAAAGGATGGCAGGCTTGAATTCGTTTATCAAGAGCAAAGATATAGAATACAGGGAAATCAAACTCTTGTCCCGAAGGATAGTCTGGCTAAAAATAGCTTAATCGAGATTACAAAGCATTCAGAAACATCTGCAGGGGTTCGCACTTTATACGATTCTCTCTGGGTGAAGATGTCAGAAAATAGCGAGGTTGCATTTAAGGAGTATGTAAAGACTCAGGGTGGAAAAATTAAAAATTATAAGGGCTGGAATAAAATCGTTGAACGAATTATCAATAAATTGATTAAAGCATCCGGTAACGAACCCTATAAATATCAATATGCAATATTAAAAAATCCTGACTTTAATGCAGCTGCGTTTCCCGGAGGACAATTTATTATACACACCAAAACCCTCGATACCCTGGATGATAAAGTAAAACTTTTTAAGAAAAAAAAGCTGAGAGATGAAGTTGTGAAAGAAAATCTCCTCGCACCGATTTTAGCCCACGAACTGGCCCACTACTATAATAAGCATTCCTATAAATTTATGAAGAGAGTCATCGGTCAGGCGGATCCTTTAAGCGAAAAAGAACAATTTCAGGAAGTCAATAACATTCGCTTCGGTCAGGAGGCTGAAATAGACGCGGACATGACAGGTTCGATGTACATGCAAAAAGCCGGATATGATGTAGCATGGATGTTAGAGATGCTTAATATTTTAAAAGAGATACACTCCGATTTCCAAAAAACTACAAACAATGAAGACGACCTCAACCCTTACTTTGCATCCCATCCTTCGCCTAACGATAGGCTTTCTAAGTTTTCGAGCGATAAGCAAACGTTTTATAAACTATTGTCTGAATTAGAAATTGCTTTTGCTAATATACAGTTGGGAAATGGACTCGGAAATGCTTTAAAAACAATAGATACTGCATTAGAATTGGAAACTTATAAGAATAATGTGGATTTATTAAAAGCAAAAGCAATATGTATCCATAAGATCTGGCTTAATACGGTGAATGTAGATGATAAAAGAGCACGTTCTCTTTTAGATATGCCTTCTTTTAAAGATAGTATGTTAGTAAATAAAGAAGGAACGAAAGGATTATTCAACGGGATTCCGGGTGAAGAGGATATATATAACTTAGCCAAGGATGCGTATAAAGAAGTTTTTGATAAGTCAGTTCCTGATCCTGCTTTTGTTTCCAATTATGCAAGTTTGATTGTCTATGAAAAAAAAGAAAGGGATAGAGCCGTGGTATTATCCGAATTCGCTGCAAGAGCGGGTGGAATCCAAACCATTAATAATTTAGCGGTTGTCTATTTGATTGCGGAAAAAAAAGAAGAAGCACTCAATCTAATCATGAGTTTGTTAATAAATATATCAACCGGTTTGAAAATCCAGGCATTAGGTTTCAAATCAGAGTATAGTGATAATGAGTACATTAAACAAATGGAAGAGAAGGCAAGTATTAGGAAGAGTTTTGATCCTTACTATATTCCTGAAACAACAACTGTTTTATTGAATTCGGTTTTAATTGCCCGTGCCAATAAGAAAAAGGAAGACGCAAAAAAATTAGGTGAATACTATCTAAGTGATTTTGATTCTGAGTCCAAATGGGCAGCTTATATTAAAGAAGAATTGGGTTTAAAAACAAAATTTCAACCCCTTTCCATTGAAGTCAGTATTGAAGGAATTAAAATGGGAGATGATAAAAGCATTGTGAGTAAGAAGTGGAAAGACCCTGAGGTAACAACTGCTTTTACAATCAAAGACGAGTTGGACAATGAAAAAAATTTAGACTGTGAGGCAATGTATTATAAGAAGAAAAACTCACGTGTAATAGTGTGTTCGGGTAAGGTTCGTGAAATCTATTTTTTACATGAATCAAACCTCAAGACAAATAACAACCTGAAGACGGGTATGAATATAGAAGCAGTAGAGAAAATCCTGGGGAAAAAATACCAGAATCAGGGAGGCTTTCGCAAATATACTTTGAGCAATCGATCCGTTTTTTATCTTCGATTTCAGGATAATATTCTGACAGAGATTTATCTGGTGAGATAATGATATAGGAGTATTTTAGAGAAAACTAATGAATACAGAAAACAAAAAAACAGACGAACATTTTCACATGGGTAAAGAATATGAAAAATATTCCTCTTCACAAAAAGCAATAGGTCGGATACTACTGGAGTCTTTGGTTGAATATGCAAAGTTATATCTAAAAGAATCCAATGAGTTCAGCGTCGTTGATTTAGCCTGCGGCCCGGGTAATCTAAGCATTGGGATAAAACAGAGGTTGGAAAAAGAATATCTCAATACAAAAATTAACATGACCGGTTTGGATTATACGGAAGATAATGTTAAGCTTCTTATAGATGGATCAAAAAATAGTATAAAAGGCGTTGTCGGATCTTTTTTTGAATTGCCTCTCGAACCGGAGAGCATGGATATTATAACATCGAATGAGGGCCTGCACTGGCAACCACCCTATAAAATGGATGAAATAATTTATTCGCATTTATCCGGGCAGGAGAAAGAAAAATACAAATCATGGGCTATTGGAAATTTTACTAAAGCTATTCAGAATATATACAGGGTTTTAAAAAAAGATGGAATTGTAGTAGTGCAATTCGGTCATGAAGGGCAACTTCAGAAGTTATGGGATTTGATTCAGGAAGTATTGAATGAAGCTAAATTTCAAAAATATAAAGCTAAAATCAACTTCCCGCTTTACTATCCTGCTGAAGACGAAATAATCCATGCCTTTGTTCAAGCCGGATTTAATAAAGGGAAAATAGAGAAAAAGTCGTTTAATCAGGAATTAACAGAAGATAATCCGAAGGATATTACTGGATTTCTAAGAGCATTTACCAAGCCGGGTTTTAAAGCTTTTTTTGCATCCGAGGATTTGAAGTTATTTTATTCAACTGTAAGAAATAAGCTATCCCAAATGGATCTAAATGAATTTAGAAAAGATCAATGGCACAGGACTTTGATTAAGGTTAGGAAGTAGGAGAAAGAATGGCAGAGGATTGAGAATGGAAGATAGAGGCTTGAGGGCTTTAGCCTGATCTGTAAAGTCTGGTTTAAAAACTGTGGACTCTACAATATGCAGAGCATAACAAGTTCTACCTTATCTTAGCCCTGTTCTTTAGAGCGGGGTTACTGATTTTTGAGAAGATAAATATTATATTACTTTATTAAAGGAAACAAACGATTATGAAATTTAAAATATTATATATATTTATTTTATTATTCATCTTCTTATCCCAGACACCTGTGAAGAAAAAGTCGGGTATGATGAACTCCACAAAGCAAAAAACCTCTGTAGATAAAAATAAAGTGGAACTCATGATCCAGAACGGGCATAGCTCAAGCGTCAGCGGGATTCTGCTTACAAAAGACGGAAAGAAACTTATTTCTTATTCTTCTGATTATACAATAAAGATTTGGGATATAAAAACAGAGAAATTATTACAATCGCTAGAAGGGCATACTGGGGGTATAAAGGGAGTTCAATTAACAAAAGACGAAAAGAAACTCATTTCTTATTCTGATGATGGAACTATAAAAATCTGGGAAACATCATCGGGAAAACTATTGTATTCATTAGAAGGACATACATGGTGGATAACCGGAATTCATTTAACTAGAGATAATAGTAAACTTATTTCTTACGCTATGGATGGCACAATAAAAATCTGGGAAACATCATCAGGAAAACTATTACATTCTCTAGAGGAACATACTAATTATGTGAATGGAATTCAATTAACAAAAGACGAAACGAAACTCATTTCTTATTCACATGATGCAACAATTAAAATTTGGGAACTAAAAACAGGAAAGCTAATCAAATCGTTGAAATGGTATGCTTTTGTTTATGGGATTCAAATAACAGCTGATGAAGAAAAAATTATTCCATATTCATATAGTAAAGTAATAGAAATAATAGAAATTAAATCAGAAAAAGTAATTCATTCTTTAGAAGGACATACTAATGGAGTAAGTGGAGTTCAATTAAGTAAAGATGGAAAAAAGCTTATATCATATTCTGAAGATAACACCATTAAAATCTGGGAAATGGAAACTGGAAAATTGATCCATTCCTTAGAAGGACATACTAATGGAGTAAGTGGAGTAAAATTAAGCAAAGATGGAAAAAAGCTTATATCCTATTCTGGAGATAACACCATTAAAATCTGGGAAATGGAAACTGGAAAATTGATCCATTCCTTAGAAGGACATACTAATGGAGTAAGTGGAGTTCAACTAACCAAAGATGAAAAGAAAATCATTTCTTATTCTTGGGATGATACAATAAGAATATGGGTAGTTGGATCAGGAAAGTTAATCCATTTCTTGGAAGGACACACGAATAGGGTAGAAGGAGTTCAATTAACAAAAGATGAAAAGAAAATCATTTCTTATTCTGCAGATGGAACTATAAAAATCTGGGAAATAAAGACAGGCAAGTTAATCCATTCCCTAGAAGGGCATAATAGTATAATAGAATTAGCTCAATTTGAAATAAACAAAAAGAAACTCATTTATACTGTCCGAAATTTAATAAATAAAAAATATACGATCAAAATCAGGGAAATGGAAACTGGAAAAATAATCCATTCCTTAGAAGGACATACTGATCCTATAAGTGGAGTTCAATTAACTAAAAATGAAAAGAAAATCATTTCCTATTCTGAGTATGATAAAACAATCAAAATTTGGGATATGGAATCAGGAAAGTTAATCCATTCCCTGGAAGGACACATTAATTGGATAAAAAGAGTTCAATTAACAAAAGATGAAAAAAAAATTATTTCTTATTCTAATGATCGAACAATCAAAATTTGGGATATGGAAACTGGAAGATTATTAAAATCTTTAGAAATAAAAGAACCATTATCTGGATTAATATTCACAAAAGACGAAAAAAAAATTATTTCTTACTGTAGGGATAATAACTCCGTACAAATATGGGATATATTATCAGGAAAACTATTGCAATCCCTAAATGGACATACCAAATATACAGAAGGACATGTATTATATACAAATGGTGTTCTTTTAACCGAAGATGAAAAAAAACTTATTTCTTATTCAGGATATATGATTGGCATAGTGAAAATATGGGATATTAAATATTGGAGTATTTTTAGTATATTTAATAATAAAAGCGGAAAATTATTGCAATCTTTTGAAGGACATACTGGTAATATAAATGGAGTACTATTAACAAAAGACGAAAATAAACTTATTTCCTATTCTGCAGATGGAACAATAAAAATCTGGAATATAAAAACAGGAGAATTACAAACAACCTTAGAAGGAACATCTGCTATCCTTAGAGTTCAATTAGCAAAAAGTGAGAAGAAACTTATATCTTATTCTTATGATAGAAAAATTAAAATTTGGAGTATTGACTCAGGAAAACTTCTTCATTCTTTCGAACATTTTTCATCAGAAATTATAAAATACATATTTAAAGAAGAATTCAATCTATTAATTTCTTTTTCTAAAGATTCCTCCATCCGCTACTGGAATACCGACACTGGCGAGCTGCTCGTAACCCAACTCCTCTTCAATGATGGTCATTCTATGTACTACACACCCGAAAACTACTACATGGTAACAAACGAATCTGTCTTGAACTATGTTTCGTTTAAGAAAGAAGGCAAAGTCTATGACTTTGATCAATTTGACCTCAAGTTCAATCGCCCTGATATTATTTTAAAAAGACTGAAAGGATTTTTGTTGGATAAAAAGGCAGAGAACGAATCAGAAAAAGACTACCAAACAAGATCTCAGGATTATGATAACAGAATCAGTCTTATAAAAACCTACTACGAAAACCGTGTAATAAAAAATGGATTCAAACCGGAACAACTCAGCAGTGAAAACAAAGTCCACTCTGCTAATATTACCAAGGTAAAAGTGGACGGTAAAGACGTGGAGGCAGAAAACTACGATTTCACCACAAATAATCCAAAGATAAAACTCTCCTTTCAAATTCAGGATGAGAAAGAATCGAACTTAGATGTGGTAGGCTACAAGATATTTGTAAGAGGTGTTCCCATTCACGGACAACTCATGAAGAAGTTTCCCAAATCCAAAAAAGTTCAAACTGTAGCTGATGATATTACCCTCTCCACCCTACCGGATGTAGGTGACGACCCGGGTCATAACTGGATTGAACTCGTGGGTTATACGGAAGATGGTATCGAGTCCAACCGCTACAAGTTTGAAATGAAATACGAATTCAAAAAAAGAAGAGAGAAGAATTTGTATGTAGTTACACTCGGAACAGAGCAATATAAATCCAGCGGAGAAAGCGACCTCTCTAATTTACACTATTCCATCAAAGATACAAAAGACTTAGAAAATCTCTTTGAAAAAAAGAACAGGCAAAACAAAGGTTACGACAAAATCATTCATTTGAGCTATAAGGATAAAGAAATCAGCAGAAGCATCATACAGGACATACGTAAGAAATTAGAAAAAACAAGCGTGGACGATACAGTAGTGTTCTTCCTTTCCGGTCACGGAGTCCGTGCCAATACTTCAGTCCAAGAAATAAAAAACCTCCAAAAAGAATTGAACATTCCGCACACAATCGGTGATTTAACTCAGAATAAAAGTGTTTTGGACGTATATTACTATATGACTTATAACTCATACTCTAATAAACCCTGGGAAAAAGGAATTCCCATGGAAGCCATACGTTATGCCTTAGATGGTATTCAGGCCAGGCAAAAGCTACTTCTCATTGATAGCTGTCAGTCGGGAGAAAAACCGGAATTGAGAGATTACCAACCAAGTTCCCAAGTTGCAGCTGAAATAAAGAAACATAAAGTCACCTCCTCAAAGTCCTTACATAATAGAGGAGTCGTATTCAAAGGTGATCTACAGGAAGAAGCCGAAGACAGGAAGATAGATAAAAAAACAGGTCTGAGCAGAAAAGAACTCAGGCAGGCTTATCTATTAGAACAAAAGGAACTTCTAAAACTCTTTCCCGAACTCAGAAGAGGCAACGGAACTATGGAAATCAGTGCCGCTTCGGGAAGTCAGGCAGCCCTGGAATCAGGAGACTGGAAGAACGGAGCCTTTACCTTCACTATCAAGGATGCCATTTTAAACGACAAAGCGAAAAAGGAAAAGTCCATCACTGCCAAATCTTTCAGGCAGTATATACTGGAAAACGTAGAACCGCTGACAAAGGGAAAACAAACGCCTATGGTGACGAGAGACATCGCTGGCAGGGATTATGTGTTGTTTAGAGAAGACTGAAGAAAGTAAATAGTAAAAACGTAAAGTAAAATATCCTATTTAGGGCTTCCTGAATATTGCGAAACCGGCTTTAAAGTATAATAAAATACTTGTATTTATAGGATCTTCAAAAGTAAAGTGCAAGGAAATATTAAAAAAAGTCCAAAACCCTTTCACCTCCAGGAAAAATATGTATAGAGAAACATCTAAAAACCAACCAGAATTTGAAAATTTCAAGTTACCTTTTGATGGAAAGTTAGACAAGGATATTCGTTATCCAACAGATATTTCCATATTGAATGAAGCACGAGAAAAAACAGAACATATCATCGATGAATTGTTTAAGCCGCTGGTAGGCAAAATAAAAAAGCCCCGTACATATAGAAAAAGAGCAAGAAAACAATTTTTATCATATACCAGGAGAAAACAAAAAGGAGGAAGAGGGTTAAGAAAGGCAATCAAGCAACAGTTAAACTATATAAGGAGGAACCTTCAAACAATCTCAGAACTGCTTCAAAATGGCTCTAAGCTCGAAGATTTAAACAGGTACTGGTATAAGTGTTTATTAGTGATTCATGAAGTATACAGACAACAGCTTGAAATGTATGAAAATAATACCCGCCGTGTGGATAATAGAATAGTAAGTATATCGCAGCCACATATTCGTCCGATAAAAAGAGGCAAGGATGCTGCCAAGACTGAATTTGGTGCAAAGTTAACAATATCAATGACAGAAGGGTTTAGTAGGATTGAAATTTGTGATTGGAACAGTTATAATGAAGGAGTCTTGTTTATCTCAATATTAGAAAACTATAAAAATACAAATGGACACTATCCATCTATTGTTCATGTAGATAAAATATTTAGGAATAAAGAAAATCGAGATTTTTGTAAAGAACATGGAATTAAAATGGCAGGTAAACCACTTGGCCGCCCCTTAAAAGGAGTGGATTACGAAAAGGAGAATGCTTCAATTAGAAATTCAGTTGAAGGTAAGTTTGGAGAGGGAAAGAGAAAATACGGGATGGATAGGATTATGGCTAAATTATCTAAAACAGGAAAAACAGTTATAGCCTTAATAGTCCTGGTAATGAATTTGGAAAAGAAGCTAAGGCTTCTTTTTTATCGTTTTTTTATGTATTATAGAGATAAAACAAACAAAGCTATTCGGCATTTCGATTATACTGAAAGCCTAATACTCTATAAAAGTAATATATTATTAATTTAATAAACTTTTCTAAAAAAAGATAACGTTTGGAATAATACAACAAAGGAACTTTTTCAGGAACCCCTAAATACCATTTTCAATTTATTAAAGCACTTCAAAAAGATGGATGGAAAATCACTCATGATCCCCTCTATATTCCTCTTGAGGATATGGATTTCTTTATAGATATTGGTGCTGAAAAATTATTGACTGCACAAAAAGGAAATCAAAAAATAGCCGTAGAAATAAAAACTTTTGGTAATTTATCGAATATATACGAGTTTTATACTGCTATAGGGCAGTATATTGCATATAAAGAAGCACTCGAAGGAAAAAATAGGAAATTATTCCTTGCCATTCCATATAAAAAATATTCCAGTTTTTTCCAGAAGCTATTTATTCAAACTATTCTCAGGAAAAATAAAATCCCGATGATAGTCTTTAAACCGGAAGTAGAGGAAATTTATAAGTGGATTCAGTAGAAAATGTAATAAAAGCCTTAATTAACTTTTTAGAGTATTATGAACAAGCTAAACCGGAGGGTGGTGATATGTCCTTTTATAAAGTTATAGATCCTTCTTCCTTACATTTTTTGTTAATAGCTTCCGGTTTTGAAAATAGTATTCCGTTTTATAGGGTAATTTTCCATTTTCACCTTTTAGAAAATAGCCTCAGCATTATAAGAAATACTACAGATGTAGATTTAGAAGAAGCTTTTCAGGAATATGGTATCCGGGAATTAAAACTATCCTATCCCGAACAAAAACTTCCCACAAATACAAATTGAAACAGACCATTTTAAATCAACTGTATGGAACTCTTTGCGAAAGAAAAGGCTCGTTTAGAAAAAGCCGGAACCAGATTGGATGTAATCGATCTACTTATAGGTTGTTCTGCGATTGCTAATAAAATGATTCTGGTTACAAGAAATGGTAAACATTTTGAAAGAATTCAGGGAATTCAAATTGAGAATTGGATTGATTAGAAAATTGTTTAGAGCTGAAATTTTCCTAAGTAAAACTGCACCGGAGTTTTAGAAAACAACTTTCGCAGTCCGGTTTTGGTTTACAGGTTTAGAATATAAGGTTTTACTTACTCCTTTTTTCAACTTTGGATTTTAGTTTTCCATTTGCATTCAGCAGATCTTCTTTGGTCAGAGGAATCATACCTTTCTTTTCTGTATGGCTGATACCTGCGTGATAGGTAACATCATCCTTCTTGATTTCTACCATAGGACGAATTTTTCCCCAGACTTTCCCGATGAATAGTACACCTGCGAATAGAAGAACTATTTCACCCAGTATCATAGAAATTCCTTCTTAAAACAGGTAAGAGTGATGTAGTCTTCCTGGTTGTCGGCAAGAATACACTCTTCTCCTTCCGGGAAATGTTCATCCTTCTTTAGAAGAACCCGGTAAACCTTATTTTCTGTTACCAGACCGTCTAATGATTCAAGGGCCTTGAGTTTGATAAGACCGGAAGTATAGAGAGATTCCTTGAGAGCTTTGTTTATTTGTTCTACAAGGCTTTTTTCCGGCCTTTCCCCCTGCCAGTGCTGCCAGAAGGTTTCGATGTGTTTGTTTGCCTGCATAAGGCTCTCCTGTTGAATTTTATTTGTCTAATTTCTCAATCAAGGTATCCGGATTCTTTTTCTTGTGCCAGATAGATAATATTAAAACAATAGGTGCTTGAAAGATATACATTATCCAATAAGGAAATTTTTCCAGGCTTGCTCTGCGAAAATCTTTAAAGAATTTTGAGTGAGAATCTGGCTTTTCTGATAATTGCTTTATTTTATTCTCTACTTCATTATAGAACTCCTCTCCCAATCCTTCTTTCTTGCTTTCATACCATTCCGCAGCGGATAAAAGTTCTTCCCTGGCTTCTTTACGTAGTTTGTGCCTGTATTTTCCTTCCAAATCGTTCTTCCAGTTCACTTTTCACATCTTCGAGGGTGTATGTATCCTCCGGGTTTAGTTGATAAAGAGAAAGCCTCCTTTCGAGCTCTTCCTTCATCTCTTCTGAAAACTCTGCATTTTCATTGTCTAATTCTTGTAGTTCAGTCTCAACTATTCTAGAATTGAGCCTTCTGGCAATCGATAGGATTAGTTCAAAGTCCTGTTCTTCTTCAAATTGTAATACTAAAGTTTTCAATGTTCTACACTCCTTTTTAATTATAAATATTGATATATTTTAAGTTGTCAAAATGTTTTTGTTAATAAAAAAATCGTCCTTTCCCCCTGCCAGAAGGTTTCGATGTGTTTGTTCACCTGCATAATGCTCTCCTGTTGAATCTGAGACCCTGTTTCTTAGTGACAGGGATAGATTGAATTCTATAATTGATATATAACTATAATAAATTCCATGTATGGAATTTTCAATAAATAATTATTGTTTTTAGAATTTATTTATGAATAAAGAAGATTTTAAAGCACTCTTTTCTTACCTAAATACTACCCAGAAAGATTTCGCTGCAAAGTATGGAATGCAGACCTCTCATTTAAGTGAAATCGTAAATGGTAAAGGAAGGAAATTTCCTATAGAGGTTGTAGCTCGGCTCTATAAAGAACATAATATCAGCATAGAGTGGCTCACAAGCGGAACCGGAAGTATGCTGGAGGTAAAAGGTTCAGATGCTTTGAGTGATAAAGAAAAAGAGATTCTTGGTGAATTAAGGAAAGATCCGAGACTTCTGGATACTATTAAGAATTTGATTGATTCTTTAAAGAAGAACTACAAGTGAAACTGCACCGGGGTTTTAAAAAGCAGTTTTCGCAGTTCGGCCTTGGTTTGCAGATTTAGAATATAAGCCTTTACTTATAATTTTCTTTTAAAGCTTTAATAAAGCTTTTTATAGCTCCGATTAATTTAGGGTCTTTTCTGAGTTCCAGGAAAAGTTCGGTTTCTTCGTTGCTAAAAGTATCTGTATTTTTCGTGTCAAACATTGCCCCCTCGCCTTTAACAAGCCAATCCAAGCTGATTCCACATTCTTTATGCAGGCGGTAGGCAACCTCAAGCGGGAGATTCTTGATTCTACCGTTTACTATTTCACTAATCGTAGAAGCGGGTATATTATATTCTCTGGCAAAACCTCTCTGGCTTAGATTCAGAAAATCAAAAAGTTCTTTGTATTGTTCTTTTTTCATTGTGTGATCGAAATATGATCAATGAGGCTTGACATTCCTGATTCGTGATCATATACTGGTCATATTAACTATCTAATCTTTTCACTGGAAGAAGCTTTGCGTCAAGCCAATTCCTATGCTGAGTTTTTTAAAAAAGCTTGCATTGAAACGATTTATGAAGCAAAGTAAAGGTTCTATAGGAGGTGTCACATGATAAATGAAATCTTAGAACCGGTAGATAAACAATTTGAAGAAGTGGTAGAAAACCTGCTAAAGATTATTGATACCTACGAAGTGAGACAAAAAGTTGAGATTATATCAAGGATTTCTAATTCTATTTTAAAACAAGGAACCGAAGAAAAGAAAAAGGAAGAACTATTCTACAGTTGTTTTGGTTCCTGGGATACAGAAGAATCCGCTGATGAACTCATTGATATGATTTATTCTTCGAGGACTCAAAGAGAAAGGGAAGTAGATTTATGAACCGATACCTTCTTGATACAAATATCTGTATCTACTACATAAAAGGCTTATATGAGCTTGCAGAGAAAATACGGAGTGTAGGTTTAGAAAATTGTTATGTATCTGAATTAACGGTGGCGGAACTTCTCTATGGTGTAGAAAAAAGTTCTTCTAATAACAAAGACCGAAATACTCAAAAACTCAAAGATTTTAAAAGTTCTATTAAGATAGTTCCTTTGAGCAACTGTATGGAACTCTTTGCGAAAGAAAAGGCTCGTTTAGAAAAAGCCGGAACCAGATTGGATGTAATTGATCTGCTTATAGGTTGTTCTGCGATTGCGAATCAAATGATTCTGGTTACAAGAAATGTAAAACATTTTGAAAGAATTCAGGGAATCCAAATTGAAAATTGGATTGATTAGAAAATTGTTCAGAGCTGAAATTTTCCTAAGTAAAACTGCACCGGAGTTTTAGAAAACAACTTTCGCAGTCCGGTTTTGGTTTACAGATTCTTAATATAAGGTATTACTTATAGTTTTCCTTCAAAGCTTTAATAAAGCTTTTTATAGCTCCGATTAGTTTAGGGTCTTTTCTAAGTTCATCTATAATACTTTCCTCATCTGCCGTGAGATTATTGGTTTCAACCGAAGTCATGCTTCCCTTGCCGGTAACCAACCATTCATAACGGATACCGTATTCTTCATGGAGCTTCTCTATAATTTCTTTTGGAAGAGATTTAATCCTCCCATTAACTATGTCGCTCAAAGTAGAAACGGGAATTTCATGTTTCAGCGCAAAAGCCCTCTGTGTAGTATTTAAGTAAGAAAATAATTCTTTATACTGTTCTTTTTTCATAAATGTATGCGGTATTTTCGTATATTTTATTGACTTACCGAAATACCGTTAATATATTGGTCATACCAGTTACCCAAGCTTTCCATCGTTTGAGCTTTTACGTCAAGTATTTACCTTTGGAAAGCGGGAAAACAAGAAGGAGCATATTTATGCAACACTACGAAGTAAGAGCAGAGGTGGCAGAAGATGGTAGCCTGAAAGCGACTTTGCCACAAGAAATAGAACCCGGAAGCTATACAGTAGTTATCGTATTGGACGAAAAACCGGATTCTGAAACACCGGAAGCTCAGGCCGAGCTACAAGTACGCTTAAAACGTATGGAAGAAAATCCACATAATGGCTATACAAGAAAGGACATCGAAGAGAGTTTGGGGGGAATTTAGAAATGTCTGAATATGATGAGGACAATTATCGTTTTGAACCGGAAGCGAAAAACGATTTGGAAGACTCTTTTCTCTGGTATGAAAAACAGAAAGAGGGTTTAGGACGTGACTTTGCTATTGAAGTCTTCGATAAGGCAAGGGAGATTAGCAAAGTAAGTAGAGATAAAAAAGATTCGTCGGTGCAAAAAGCCTATCTAAAGCGTTTTCCATTCTCCCTATATTACGTTTTTAAAGAAAAGTGGATTTCGATTATTGCCGTCTGGCATAATAAACGTAATCCGGAAACATTGAAAAAAAGAAAATAAAATAATCTACATTTAGGGTGCTGCCCTTCGGCACGCTTCGCTTGCTCAGGGAGCGCCGGCACCTTTTTTTATAACGGATGTTTTGTTAATACAAAACAAGTGTCTATAGTCAATAGAAATATCGTAAGAGATGATTTATTTAAAATATCTCTTCAATTCTTTTCCTATCCAGAGACCGAATACCGTAGGAACACCATTACCGATTTGTTTATAAACTTGACTTTCTGTCCCGTGAAATTGAAACCAATCAGGAACTCCCTGAAGTCTTGCATACTCAAGGGTTGTATAGGGTCTTACACCACGAGGAAAAGACTTATCTTTCACAAGCCTTGTGCCTCTATCCTTTGCATAATGTGCTACACAGGTCGGTGCAATGTCTCCTGCTTCCGGGTCAGAGATGATAGGTTTATCGCGATAGCTTCCATCTAACCTTTTATACACATAGTTCGGAATTTTAATACTTACATCTTTCTCAAGGATTTCTTTCAAAGATACTTTTCTGGATACTTCCGGCTCTCTCCAAGCAAAATGTTTCTTGGAACCAATGAGGATAAGTCTATCTCTCTTCTGGGGTAAAAACTTGTGGGTATAAACAGGACAGAAAACGGATACATAATATTCAGGTAGTTTTGTCATGGCTTCCATTACAACAGGAAACTTCTTCATGCCCGGAACATTCTCCACCACGTAAACTTCCGGTTTCTTAATAGCAATATGCCGGAAGAAATGCAGGAATAAATCATCCCCGGTTCGAGTTCCGCTAATATCAGCAGCGGTTGAATACTTTGTGCAGGGATAGGTTGCGAGCATAACATCACATTCTTTCTCATCAAAGACAAGCTTCTTGGAAATGTCTCTTTCCGAAACCTCATGTTGGAAATTATTTCTTTGTGTCTTACAACATGTGGAGTCTATCTCGAAACTCTGTTGAACTTCAAGCCCGGCTTGCAAAAGACCGATTTCAAAAAGCCCGGCTCCGGAAAAATAGGTGTTGATGTTTATATTTTTTTTCCTGTGCTTATTCTTTCTCTAACTTTTTTTGTAATGCTTCCGGGTCTCTTTTTTTATGCCAGACCGATAGCACTAAGACAATAGGCGACTGGACAATATAGACAATCCAGTAGGGAAACTTTTCCAGGCTGGCTTTGCGGAAGTTTTTAAAAAAGGTAGAGTATGAATTTGGCTTATTAGAGATTTTTTCAATTTTCTCCAATGCCTCATTATAGAACTCTTCTCCGAGCCCCGGTTGTTTGTTTTCATACCATTCTGCGGCTGATACCAGTTCTTCTTTTGCCTCCCGACGTAGTCTATATTTTTCTGCCAAATTTCTCCTCCAGTTCTTTTTTTACGTCTTCCATAGTGTAGGTGTCATTTGGATTGTTTTGGTAGTCAGTGAGTCGTCTTTCGAGTTCGGCTTTTTTCTCCGGTGAAAGCTCGGTACCATTTCTTGCTGGCTCTTCTTCCGTTTCGTTGGGAATGATTTTGCAGTTGAGACGCCTGGCTATTGACAGAATTAGCTCATAGTCTGAGTCATCTATAAACTCTAATAGTAGTCTTTGCATGGGTTCTCCTTTGTTTTTTCCTCTCATTAGTGCGACAAGCACGAAATTCCTCTCGTTTCTACTTGACCGCAGGTTTTAAAAAATTCAGTATCGATGTATATATCACCATATAATCCAGCATCATTGGATTATCAATAAGAAAATACAATTATCCTGTAGTTTTATGAAAAAAAATGATTATAAGAATCTTTTTTCCTATCTGAATCTGAAACAGAAGGAGTTTGCTGAAAAATACGGAATGCAACCTAGCAACCTCAGTGAAATCGTCAATGGAAGATCTAAATCTCTTCCTATTCAGGTAGTTTTAAGGCTAAATAAGGAACATAATATCAGTATTGAATGGCTAGTCAATGGAACAGGAGACATGCTTGAGGTTAAAAACAGCGATACTTTAACGGATAAAGAGAAAGAGCTTTTATCCGAGGTCAGAAAAGATCCAAAACTCTTAGATACTTTGAAGGGGATTATTGAGTCTTTAAAGAAGAATTATAAGTGAATGTGGTAGATTTTTTTTATCTCCCTATTTCAGAAATATCATTTAATCCTGATTCCCAACCCAAAGCGATAAGCTTATTGACTAATATTGCAACTTCTGATCTTTTTCCAGAATCATTCAAATAGATATCAATTAATATTTTACCATAATTATTTAATTCATAGTAAGGTATTGGGATTACTTTTTTATTAAAAAATAATTCCTGGCATAATTCAAGAAACCACTGAAAATTATCATTATATAGTTCTGGTAATGTTTTTGTCAATGAATACGATGAAGAGAAATTTTCAAATTCTCCATTTCGTGTAGCCGATAGAATGATAGTTCGCTTTTTCTCTTTAGATAGAAATTTTGTTGGTATATTAGAAACACTAAAAATTACATTATCTCTAACTTTTGAACTTTTTAATAATGCTAACATTTCTAAATATGGAGATAGTATTTCCTGATACGTTTCTTTTTTACATATTAAATTTGTTATAATACGAGGGATTAAAATTTGGTATTGTTCTGAATTTTCTTCAGTACTATTTATTAACTGCTGTAAAATTTTTTCTACGCCATCTTCTTTATTCTTTGCTAATAATACTATAAGTGATATGCAATTTGAAGAAAAAGAAGCACCTGCACTTAAGTTTTCATATTTTTCAATTTCTAATTGAAAGAAATTTATCCATTTTCTCAAAAAAGAAATAATGACTGGCACTTCTTCTCTACGATAATAGTAAAAATAGCTTACACCATATTTTAAACTATTAAAGTCTTTTTCCTCTGTCCAAATTTTCAAAATTTTTAAACAATCTTCTGGATAATGATTTTTTAAATTTATTAATGTGTATCCAATAATTGCTCTATTCTTTAAGTTAGTGTCTATTCCTGCCCTTATGTAAATATCCTTTTCTACATTAGAATCAACCTCATGATAGATTATCATTGATAATGCTTCTAACGCAATTCCATCTACTGAATTAATGGCTGCACCAAAATAGTCTTTTTTTTCTTGATTTATTTCCATTATATTAGAGTTAATGATTATTCCCATTTTAAATATGAAAAATTTTTTAATTGTCCAAAGTATATTTAATAGATAATTTTTCCACCCATTCTTTTTAGTACTTTTTTTAATAATATTGACTGCTTCCTTTTTTACTTCACTTCTATATATAATAGGAATCTGTTCATAAAATTCCCCAACCCATTTTACAAAATCGAAGTCTGGTGTGCCTACATCTTTATCTTGAATAATTGGATATTCTCCCTTTACTAACCTTATATTAATATCAGCAATATCATCTGTAGAAATGAAAGAAAGCAAGTTCTCTATTTTATTCTCTTTTCTTTGCTTTTGATGCTCAAACAATCCCCGTAAAATAAATACTCTAAATCTGAATAAATCATTTCTTTTAATAATTTCATTAGCAAGAGATTTATATTTAATTGGATCTCTTGCTACTTCTTCAGTGAGTCTTCTTCCATCTTCTACCCACCAATAACCTATATTATTTTGATTCTTATATGTTTTAAAACGTTCTAGAAGAGTTAGTCTCTCTTCATTTGTGGAATTCTCTAATTCAGCAGATGTAAAACTTGAAGTTCCAGTTTTTACATCACCAATTCCACCTAAACTAGGCGAAAAATATTGAATAAATTCATTTTCATCCTTTGGCAATGTAGTTCCTTTTTCTTCATAGTGCTTTTTTATTTCCATTGTAGCTTTAGAAAAGTATTCAGAAAGTATTTCTGGATATTCTATGTTTTTAAAAGAGTTCTTAATTTCTAAAAGAAAATCATAAGCTAAATATTTGCTTTCATCAGGTAATTTTTGATAAATATCATCGAATCGTTCAATAATTGTTTTAGAAAGAAAAAGCCGTTCATCGAGAGATAATATGTTCCATATCTTTTCAAGATAAATTTTTATAAAGTGACTTATAGTGCTAGCATAATATGACTTTTTGTTCAATATAAAATGCAATATGACTTTCTTGTAATCGTTATCTAAAGCGGAAAGAAAAGCAATCCTGTTTAAAGACTCATAATTACTTTTAGTTAACTCTCTAATCACCTTTTCGTATTCAAAAATATTACTTTTAGAAAATATCTTTATAGTTTGGTCAAGAATATAAAGAACTATTTGGCTGTTACCGGATTCAAAATCGTAGTAAAAAGTCTTTCTTTCATAATTCCATATACTACCAGAATCAAATATAAAATACTCATCTGTATTTTTAGTTTGTCTATCAAAAGTTTCATTTGAAACTTTTCTTCTTTCATTTTCGAATTCTTCAAAAGCTTTTATTATAATTTTTATTTTATCAGGAAATTTTATGATAATACTTTGGGTTAACTCTTGTTCTTCCTTGGATAGTCGACCATGATTGATGAAATTATTCATCAATGCTTTCAAAACGTTATGAGGGAAGTGCCTATACATTTTTTCTGAAATTGAAAACCAGTTTTTATTATATGCTTTATCTACTTCTACAAGAGATTTATATAATGTAGGAAAAATATTTTTTAAAAGACTTAATGGAAATTGGTTACATATCTCCAACAATACAGATAACTCATAACTTTCCAATTTATATCTCAAAAGTTCTATAATAATATCAATTAAAGAATTTTCAGTTTTTAAAGTAGTACGATTAGTGAAAATCAAGAATGGATAAACTTGTTTTCTATTTAATTGTCGATGGAATCCTTGTTGATATAAGTATTTAAACCAATGTTTGTTTGCTAACTTTAAAAATACTTTATCATAACGTTCTCGAGCTAATATATCAATAACATACTGAATTTCTTTATATGATGGATCTTTTACTTCGGCTAAGAATCGAATCACATTTATTTTTATAATTATATCAAACTCTTCTTTTTCAAGAATTTTATTTAAGTCAAAAAGGTAATTTGAATTTTCTTCAACTCTCAAAAATTGGAAATAATATCGGATTGTAGGCAGATAAAAATATAGTCCCTGCTTTTTTCTAATAAAATCTAATACACTTATTCCACTCTGATATAAAAATTTTGTTGCAATGAAATCAAAAAATGTTTGATGAAATAGTGATATATGAGATTTATTTCTTGCTTCATACAGCAAACCACTACTAATTAAGATATTATAAGCAGTCTCATTAAAGCCAGGACTTTTAAGGAACAATATATATGGAATATCTAATTTTTCCTGTTCAAAAATTAATTCGACTAATTGGAAGATATGCTTTTCTAATACTCCTTTTTTCTTCTGCTGCTCATCTTCTAAAAACTTATTCCAAAGTTCTTTGTGAAGAGACATTTCATCAATCAGCCCACTAAGCTCTTTGCCATTTTTATATATTTGAAAAAAAATATTTAATCTAATTGGAAGCGACAAAAAATCAAATATTTCTGTTTGTTTTTCATCTGGTAATTTTATATCCAAAGCTCCAAATAACTTTTCTAATTCCTCTATTTCTATTTTATTGATATTCACTTGCTCTGATTGTGGTTTAAATAGACTTAATGTAGCATTATTTTTTAAATCAAATGTTCGAATAGATATTATTATCAAACATTCAATATTAATCATATGTTCAATAAAGTCAATAAAGATATTTAACTTATCTTCATTCCAAGAAATTACATCAAGTGAATCAATAACTATTATGAACCTTTCAGAAATATTTCTTAACATTCCTATAAAATCCTGTATTCCATCACAATAATGATATAATTTTTTCGCAAGGGATTCTATACTATCACAAGATATATAATCTCGATATTGAAGAAACAGGGTATATTTCTCGTTTCTAATTATATTCACCAAAGATAGTAAAAATGATGTCTTACCAGATCCAGCTTCACCTGTGAGAAAAATAATTTTTTTATTTGTAGGATTATTTATACAAGATAGGATTTTTTCAATTTCTTTTCTATAAAATACATACTCCCTATTACCATTAATACTTTTTCCATCTGGTAATTTAACTCCGATGGAAGAATTGTAGTTGCTTGCAATATTGCTATCTGTTATTCTTTCTAAATCTGGCAAAGTTGCATAACGAAATGGAAGCATTTCTTGCAGCATTATTTCATTTATACGATCTAGCCCATGACAGATAACTTGATTGAAATAAGCGTTTGGATTATCTAAACCTTTTTGAATACCAACAAGATATAATGAATCATGTTCTACTATAAATACTCCACTTCCAGAAAATCCTTGAAAATGATTTATTATACTTTCAAATGAATTTCCTCCATCCAAATTATCTATAGTGAGTGTAAACCTTATTCTTTCTGCAGGAATATCGATTTCTTTTCCTTCAAGGGATATTTGTTTATTGCTATAAGTCGCTTCTGGATATCCTTTAAATTTATATTTCCTGTTTTTAAATCGTGTTTTTAAAATTTTTATTGGAAGAATATTAGAAAAATACAAATTATTTTTAATGAGTTCTTCTTTAGAAATTTTTATTATACAAATATCATCAGTTATTTTTGAAGAAAATAAAATTTTACATGGTTTCAATGAAATAAAATCTTTTCCTTCTTCAATTTGATATTTAATGGAAAGATCATTCAGTGAAAAGTTTTCTCGTAATTCATAATTAAAGTTTTCATCATAAGTTATTCCATACAAACAATGTTCTGCTGTAATTATATAAATTCCATCATTTCCATTATAGAAGATGCATCCAGAACCAACTGAGGTTTCAGAGTTAAATTTAGATTCAATTTTTACACATAATTTTGCAAGAATATCATCTGTATTCATATTTTTAAACTTGCCCACTTAGAGTTGTTTTCGTTAAATGAACAAATGAAATTGTATTTCTTTTTATCATCAGAGGTAAAAAGATTTTTATAATTGCGACTCGGATAATTAAAAATAAATTCTATTGTTTCACTAATATTCCTTTTTGAATTACATACTATTCTCGATAAGGCTTCTTTGTCGGGTAACTTATTTATACCACTTGTAGAAATAAGAAATTTTTGTGAACGAACTAAATTTAAAAATTCGTAATTTAAATTTCCTTTGCTGCCATGATGAGAAAGTTTTACCATCTCCACTTTCAAAGGATTATTTTCGGAATAACCAAGAAGTTTTAGAGATTTATTGATAGTTTCCATATGAGAATCTGCCAAAAATAATATGCGTTTAGTTGTGTTCTTAATGGTAAATATAAATGCAATACTACTTTTATTTGGAAGACTATTATCCTGTAAAAAATTAAAATTTGACAAAGTAGCTATCTCTTTGTCCCAATCACGTTTTCTGTTAGATGAGTTTATCGAGTCATTTTTGGGAATTTCATTTTGCCATTTTTTATTCAATTCTTCTAGAGATTCTAATGTTGGAGATAAAACTGTTAATTTAGCATTGCCTAAATCAATATCCTTTCCTTGGATAATTAGTTCTTGATACCATTGGTTGGATAAACAATCTCTTAATACTTTTTCAAAAGTTATTCCATGTTTATAATTTGTATTTATTACTTGAGAAGCTGTCGATTCAATATTAATTTTTGTTTCACGAGAAGGGTCAATATTCGAGTTAAAATGTTTTGAGATAATTTCTCCTGAATTAAAAATAAGTTTTTTAATAAATTTACCGTCCATCATATTTCTTTCTGCATATTTTAAAATACCACCAATATGATCTATATCTATATGAGTAATAATCAATAAATCAATAACTTCTTTTTTCTCACAAAGTGCTTTTAGTCTATGTTTTAAACTTAGTTCATAAATTCCTTTTGTACCTGAATCAATTAAAATATTATATTTATGATTGCTATCATAAAAACTCAATAGAAATGAGTCTCCTGATCCAGCTTGTAAAAAATCTAAGTTAACATTCATAATTATTGTGTTTCCTTTTTTATTATCTCCACCACATCCTTACTTATCTCACCAATCCCCATGCTTAAAGGTGCGGCTAAAAGATAAATCTGAATCTTTCTATACTCAGCATAAATTTCGGCTTTGATGTAGTGTTCTTCTTTTTCTTTTAAGCTTTTATAAAAAGCATATTCACAAGGATAGATGAGTATACAAGTAAGCTCTTCCGACGATTGTAAACTCGAATAGGCCAGAACCTGCAAAAGGTCTTCCCTATGTCTTTCTTGTATCTCCTTATCTATAGAATTCCATGATTTTTGATTCAACTCAATCCAATGCTCTTTATATTTTGCATCAATGATGATTACTTTATTTTCTTTTCTTAATACAACGTCAGGCAATAGAAACTTCTGTGAACCACGATAGGAAGGTTCCCATTTAATTGAAGTGATAGTTTCTCTTTTGCGACCTGATTTTAGGCGATAGCCGGTTTTTAAGCAAATTGCTTCTGCTATACTTTCAATCCAAGCCTCAAAGAAGCTTTCCATGTTCAAAATCCAAGGCAGTCCAGAGGTTTCTCCGAGCCCAGCAAGTCCCTTTTGTTGAACTGTCCAATCAATGGCTTCAATTCCTTCTTCTATGTTTTTACTCTTCGTAAAAACGTTACGCATAAACTTTTTATAATATTCATTGTGTAGACTGGCTTGCGTATCTCGCACATAGGTAAGCAAAAGCTTACATTCTTCAATGAGTCTATGTAAGAAAATACCTGCTCCTAATTGAGACTGCAAACTATGTAAATGCTGTAAAAGAATATAATGTATATTTCCTTTTAATTTCTCATCTTCGGAAAGTTCAGGAAATCTACAGGGAATAGATAGCCAATTTCCTCTAACTACATTTTTCTCTATATATTGATTCCAGAGGATTTTACCTTTGGGAACACTCGTTTCTTGGGTTTGAAACTGAAAGTTTTTATGTATTTCTCGTAAGAGATTTCTTATCCGAAACAGAATCACGGAAGAAAGCACCCAGGGAGGTATTTTCTTTTCCGAATGAGGAAGCTGTGGAAGCTTGAGCATTTCCGGCAACACTTTCCAACCCATTTCTGATAATAGACTTCCCATTCCCGCCCAACCAAATCGAGGTTTGATTATAAGAGAATAGTCATAGGCATAAGTAGTTGGTGAAAATAAGGGAATCGCTCCTATGAAATTTTGTGTTTTTAGTTTTATAAGAACTTGATTATTTCTTTGAGTTATATCAGAAACAAGATTTAGCCTTTGAAAATTTTGTAGATTAAAACGGATGAACTGCTCAGCTAATCTACCACTCAGAGCATTTATATCTCTGGGTTTTCTTCCAGAAATTAAAAACTCTGCATCTATAAAACTTTGACTTGAGTCTTCGAGTTCAATAGTTGAGCTTCTAATTTGTAGAGGATGCATCTAAGCTTCTTTTAAATTTGCAATTTTTTGCATATAAGAATCTAACTTATCTACAAAACTCAAAACTAAACCTTGGGCTCTATATTCCTGTAAAAGAGGTAAAAGATTCATCTTTAAAAAGGAAATTGGGTTTTTCGTTTCCAGAAAATAGGAATGACCTGGAATAATCGAAAAGCTATCTTCATTAGCAAAATCCAAAAAAATTTCAATTAACTCGTTAAAGAACTTTCGCATAAGTTCGTTTTGCACTACAGACAAATCAGGCCAAATATCTATAAAACCAAATCGTCTTCTGATGGCTAAGTCAATGGAAGCAATGCTCTTATCCGCAGTATTCATACTTCCTAATAGATAAAAATTTTCAGGTATTTTTAAATTCGTTCCTATAGAACCGGCAAAATCATAGTTCAGTTTTACTTCTCTATCCTGAATGTCTTTCTCTTCAAAAAGATAAATAGCCTCTCCTAAAACTTTCGATAAATCAGCACGGTTGATTTCATCTATATAAAGAAGATAATCTTTTTTTGGGTTTTGGTTTGCTTTTTCAATTGCTTCTAAAAGAGCACCTTTTTTAGGACGGAATTGAAATCCCATCTCTGAGCTTTTGGGTTCAGGAAAAAGGCCTCCAATGAAATTCTCATAGCTGACATTTGCATGAAATTGAAAAACTTCTCCATTCCCAGAGAAAAAATTTTTCAAAAGATGATTTCCTAAACGCGTTTTTCCTGTTCCGGGTGGTCCTTGCAGAATTAAAAATCTTCTGTTTTTTAGAATATTATAAATATCTTTTTCCGTATACTGTACAAAAAGGTGATTCAAGTATTGTGACTTTAAATCTATGAACTCTTTAGAAACGTTTTTAAGAACGGAACCACCACGTTCTTCCATATAAAAATCCAGAAAGAGCTTGATTGCTTCTTCGTTAAATTTTTTATCATCCCTTGGAACAAAGAAAGCATAAATTACATTTCCGTAAGTGGAAAAAATATCCTGATATTCTGGGTATTCTTTTAAAATAGGCTTAGAATCTATATCAATACGTAAAGGGTCAAACTTATTCCAAGCGACAAGTCTATCCTGAGTCTTGGCCTTTTGATTTAAAAACGAACAGATAGCGTTTAACTTTCTCTTATGTCCTGGCTTTCCTAAAATCATTTCATCAGGACTAATTCCTTGAGTTCCAACTACAAAAGCAACCAAGGGCTTACTTCCTTCAACTGGGAAAAAAACAAGACTCATTCCACCGTATCCTCCCGAATCGGGATTCGAGGGATGAATCAGAGCCGTGAAAGGGACTTTCATCGCTTTACTTTCTGGATTACGAAGACTGAATAGTTTTTGATTTGTTTCCGGGTATCGTCCGCTACCACTACCAAATACCGAATGAATCGCTTCTTTGGCTTCAAGCGTCCAGTTTTCTGTAGTATTTTTGAATATCAAATTAAGTAAGGCTTCCATTACTTCCACCCTATCTTACCATCCCCCATTTTTTCCATCAAAAAACAAATATCTCCATAATTTGCTTCTTCCTCCGTTTCTTCGAGGCTTTCAAACTCATGCCAGCCTGGGTCATCCAAAGGACTAAAAAATTCCCCAAAAAGAGTAGGGAGTTCAAACATTTCCGGATAAAACCATTCTCCGTCCAGTAAACGCGCTCTGAGGGCTTCTAAAACCGTTTTCAGGGCTATGCACCGCTGGTTTGTAAAGACAGCAGTGCCGAAAGTCTTGTAGTTTCCGGAGTCTCGATAGAGGTAGGATATTTTTAGATTCACGGGAATAGTATAGCAGATGGCCGGGACAGAATAGGGTTTAGGGATTAGGAATTAGTAATGGTTCCAGAGCTTGTTTTTCTTTTGGAAAGTCATGCTTTCAATGCCGGGCAGCCGTAAACGACCGCCCTGGGGGAATGCTATTATTCTCCAACCCCCGTAGAAACGTGGGGTTAAGAGAATGTTTCTTCTAATATTATGATAATCTAAAAATACGAGGTATAGCTGTTATCGTAAGGAATGGTCGCGACCATTCCTATTCAGACCGTTCTTTTCACCCGATGACGTGGTTAAACCCACGCCCTCGGGAAACGACATAAATTATAAGACTTATCTAATAGACTGTTCTTGAAATGCATTTTGTATATAAGAAAACCCTTTCTTATCGGGCTAAAGCCCTTTTCTAAACTACCAGCTTGCAATGAGATATAAAGCGTTATCCCAGCCGGATGGTTTAGCGTTCGGCTGAATAGCGAGATCGAAGTAAAAAAAACTTCTCCAGATAAGTTTCGGGAAGTTCTGTAGCAATAGAAATCGCCTGAATGGAAAGATTCATTTTCTTTAAATTTATCGCAGTCCTGAGTTTACTTTTATGCTCAGCTCTTTTTTCACGAATACTCACAAGGCGCTGCGTCTTCTCTATCTCTTGAGTTAGAAAGCGTTCTTTTTCACTGCTCTCCTGAATTCCTTCTTCCTTTCCTTTTTTGAGTCCTTCATGGTAGGCATAATGCCTCATCGCCATAAAATCCCGTTCCGATTTCAAGCGCATCTCGTAATAAGCCCTGGTCTTATCGTCGAGGGAAATATCTTTCAAAGCTTCTATTGCTTCTTCCATGACCGGGTTTCTTTCTTGTAACTCTTTCATCTCTTTTTCCTGCAAATGCTCGGCTTTTCCAAGGAAATACAACCAGTTTTCCAGTTCGGTATCCAGTTTTTCTACCTGTTTCAGAAATTTGGGTAGTTCTATTATATGGATTTCCAGATCTTTCGTCAAGGCTATTTCCGGGTTGAGTATTTGTAAACTTTCGATTCTATCGCTTCCTTTAAATCCGAGAACGGCATCTAAAAGTCTTGCTAAGAGATGAGGTTTCTTTATGCAAAATATCTTAAATACGATATCGCTATATAAAGGTAAAAGCCCGTTCTGTTTTTCCGTATCTTTCTGTTTCATTTTATGATCTCCTACTATAAAGGGTTTGAAAATGCACAAATGGAACAAAAATTTTCAATGAAATGGAAAGCCAAACTGGACTTTTGGGATACTTTTTGGATTTTTTCCCCAGCCGGATGTGGTTGCTGACAGACTGTGTGAAAAGTGAGCAAAAAAAAACCTGTAGATATTGACGAACTCGGTTCTTACTAAAAAAACTAAAAACCAATCATTCCAAATTGGTTTTTAGTAAATAAATTTACTATAAGTCATAAAAGAGAGAAAATTCATTGCTATCCATCAAATAAAAATCTATTATTCCTACTATTTTGCATTTACAGCATCTATAAAAGCCCTTATTCCCAGAATATTTATGACTCTTTTAAAATTATAAGCAAAACATATGAAACTAAATTCGGCCTGAACGCTTCTAATTCCTTTTTGTATAAAGTAAGTGAACCCCAAATTTCTCTTTATAGTGCCAAATGGGTGTTCCACAATCTCCTTACGTTTACGAATTAGCTTTTTATTTTCCTCGTTCCCCATCTCTTTTTTAAAATCATCCATTGTCTCTCGGTTTATCGAGACCCGAATAGTTCGTCCAGTTTTACTATTGGTACATTTTGCTCTATGAAAACAATCTTTACATTCCTTACATTTATACTCATTTACATAAATCCCGTATGACGTCTGTCTTGGATTTTCATTTTGTCTATTTAATTCTTTTCCTGCCGGACATACGTATATATCCCGCTCTTTATCATAAACAAAATCCTGGATTTCATATCCTTTTGCAGGAAGTTTATCAGGATTACTTTTACATTCACGCTTATTATTACTATCCAGTGCAGATTTGGTATCTGGTACTATAATATTTATCCCCGATTTATCTTTATTATTCATTATTTCTTTTTCACTAAAATATCCGGAATCCATTACTGCATTTGTCTCATTTTCTATTTTAAGTTCTTCTTTTATCGACTGGACTTTTTCAATCATAGGAGTCATTTGTTCCAGGTCATTTGACTTTTGCGATACATCATTTGCAATAATCAACTTATTTGTATTATCCACTGCAGTTTGGGCATTATATCCAGGACGAATTTTTCCTTTGTCACTTTGAAATCTTGAATCTGTGTCGTTAGCAAAATAGACCTGTAGTTCCGGGTCGTTTTCAAATAATTCCCGAATCCCTTTCACTTTATCATTGTATTTCGTTAGTCTTTTTAGTTTATTTAATACATCCCTGGCTTCATCTCCATCTTTAAGATTTAGTTCATTTGCTTCGGAAATATCATTCAATTCTAATTCCTCCAAATATTCCTGTATTTTGGATTTTATATTTTGCTCGATATTTTCAATACGCTCTCTTTTAAATACATTATTTTGTCCGTTCTGTGCTCTTAGCTTCGTTCCATCAATTCCAACTATTGAAAGAGTTAGTAGATTCATTTTCTTGCAAAAGAATAAAAACTCTTTGAAGATATTTTTTATTCCATCTTTATTATTTTTTCGAAAATCAGCTATTGTCTTAAAATCCGGGGCGAGATTCTTTGTTAACCACCTAAGTTCCTGGTTTCTATTACATTCCTTCTCTAATTTTCTGCTACTTCGGATTCGTTCTATATATCCGTATAAATATATTTTTAGTAAATCATGTGGATTATATGGTGGTTTACCTGTTTCTAACTTTGGAATTTTAAAACCTAATTTTTTAAGATCGAGATTATCAACATAGGCATCAATAACCCTTACCGGACTATCTTCTTTTATGACGTTATCCAAACATTCACTGTATAATACTATCTGTTCTCGAGAAGTTCCTTGTATATAATTCATAGCTGCACCTATAACTCTTTATCGTTATAAGGAAATTTTCTATATACATTACATTCCTGACAAACAAAAAATATTCAATAACGAGACTTTTCACACAGTCTGTGAGCGTAAGTTGAAGCACAGCGTCCGGCTGTTTAGATATTAGCGATTGGTAAGGAATGGTCGCGACCATTCCTATTCAGACCGTTCTTTTCACCCGATGACGTGGTTAAACCCACGCCCTCGGGAAACGACATAAATCATAAGACTTATCTAATAGACTGTTCTTGAAATGCATTTTGTATATAAGAAAACCCTTTCTTATCGGGCTAAAGCCCTTTTCTAAACTACCAGCTTGCAATGAGATATAAAGCGTTATCCCAGCCGGATGATTCACCGTCCGGCTGAATAGCGAGATCGAAGCATAAAAAACTTTTCCAGATAGGCTTCCGGGAGTTCGGTAGCAGTGGAAATCACCTGAATGGAAAGATTCATTTTCTTTAAATTTATCGCAGTCCTGAGGGCTTTTTTATGCTCGGCTCGTTTTTCACGAATACTCGCAAGGCGCTGTGCCTTCTCTATCTCTTTCTCTGCCAGCAGGCGCTCCTGTTCTTTTCCTTCCTGAATTCCCTGTTCCACTCCTTTTTTGAGTCCTTCCTCGAAAGCATACTCGATAGTGGCTTCATGGTCTCTTTCTGTTTTCAGGCGCATTTCGTAGTAATTTCTTGTTTTTCTGTCGAGAGAAATATCCTGAAGAGCTTCCACAGCCTCACGAATCACGGGGTTTTTGATTTTGAGCTTTTTCACGTCCTCTTCCTTTAATTTCTCGGCTTTTTGGATGAGATATATCCAATCTTCTAAATTAGACTCCTGAGTTCCGGATGTATTCAGGAATTTCTTTAGTTCTAAAATGTGGATTTCAAGGTCTTTCGTCAAGGCAATTTCTCTACCTGATGTTTCCAGAACCCGGAAAATGGAATGGTAGTTTTCTGTTTCCAGAAGCTTGAAATTCAAAAAAGAAACGGAATAAACCGGTTTTAAGTCCGAATATTTTTTTCCCGGCCGGATGCGGTTGCTGAGCAAGCAAAGCGCGCCGAAGCATAGCGTGCTTCGGGGTGTCCGGCTGAGTTAGAAGAGAAAAGTGGATATTTTCCCTAATTATTTAAAAAAAATGAATATTCTAAATTCTTTATCTTCTTTTTTTACTTGATTTAAAAAAAAGAAAAACAGAAAATGTATTTCTTCTTTCCTTAACCTACGACTTAAGTTGTGGGCTAAGGAAAACACAGTGAAATATAATAAAAGGTTAATATATGAAAACTTTGTATACGAAAATACTATATATAATGGATCTAATCAAACGATTGCTTCCCTTTAACGGTCTCGATGTGGTAGGTCACTTTCATTCTACACATTTAGTTTCTGAATATATACCCATACGGACTGATGGGTTTTCCCTCACTGAAGCTAAAGGACAGCAACCCGGTCAGTCGAAATACGCTAAGAGAGCCTTTAGAATCGTTCTCAGGGTTATACGTCGCTTATTTACAAAGACAATGCTGTCAAAGTTTTTGTAATTTCCGGAGTTTCGATTAGACAGGGTTCGTTCTACATTCACAGGAGGAATGCAGTAAAAAGTCAAGAGAGAATAGAACATGCCTTCTTTCCTTAAGCTTTAGCTTGAGGAAGGCAAGGGAGAATAGATAAAGAAGATATATGCTAAATCTCAATATCTTTTTTTATTCTTAAGGCCAATTCATTGTCCGGTTTTAAGCTCAGGATTTTCCTTAAAATTTTATTGGCTTTATTTGAATTTTTTATATAAGTGTATAAGTCTGCAAGATGGATTAGATTGCGAATATTCTCCGGTTCTCGTAGTTTTATTCTTTCTGCAAGCTCAATAGCCTCTTCAATATGTTGGTTTAACTTCATACAATAGGATATTTTAAATAAGAGATTAGAATCACTTTCATTTTCTCTTAAAAACTGTCTGCTTAAATTACAGGCTTTATTATATTGATTTGTTTTTATATAAAGTTTTACCAGGGCCTTACCAATTTCCTCTTCCTTATGTAGATTATAAAAAGATTCTAAAGTATTAATAGCTTTTGATTCTTTTCCGGATCGGATATAAGCCCTGGCGATTTTTATTACTTCCTGAACCTCTTTCTTTAAATCCAAATCTTCCTCATTATGAGGATAAGAAATGGATAATAAAGAAAAGTCATCCATAAGACTATAATCTTCTACGATATTATTGTAGACCGATTGTATATTACCTTCGGCTTTTTGAATATAGTTAAGAATTAATGTTTCATCTTCGTTAATTAGTCTGCCTTTCTCTGAGTCATTTGATAATACGAGATCGTCTTTTCCATCGGAACCCATAATTAAGCGGTCTCCCGGTTTCATTTTAAAACAAGAAATAAAAATACTCCCCTTAATTCCAGTAGTTCCAATTTTACGAAAATACATCTGGTTTTCAATAAAACTTGCTTTATTATCCCTGAGTAAAATTGTCCAGGGATGTTCAGCATTGATGAAGAAAACCATTCCGCTTTTATCATCCACCAGACCAAAAGTTAAAGATATTAACATAGAGCCATCAAAGCTTTCGAAAACCTTTTGCATTTCTTTAAAAGTCGCTTTTAACCACATTTCCGGATATACATTTGAAAAATCCTGATAGCTTGTCGTTCTTTGAAGGATAGATTGGAATACAGAGCCCAGAACTAAGATTCCTCCGGCCCCCTGCATAGATTTTCCCATCGCATCGGCGTTTAAAAAAGCTGTATAGTTTCGATTTTTTAGTTTGATGTCCTGGGCAATACAAATATCTCCTCCGATTTCGTGGGTTTTATTTTTGAACTGAAATTCTTTTTTTTGTTTGGTGAAAGTATCAATTTGGATTCTCTTGCCCGAAATGACCCTATTATAACTGAGGGGTTTCAAAAGTAATGTGGTAAGGAAGTAATCTCCATCCTGCTGGAACTTTAATTTAGAAATCGTTTCGAGGGATTCTGATAGTTCTTTGGTTCGTTTTTCTACTTTTGCTTCGAGGTTATAGTTTAGGTCTGTTATTTCATCATACATTTTACGAAGATCATAAATAACCTTTCTCAAAAGGAAACCCTGTTTGCCGAATTCATCAGAAGAAATACGTGATGTTTCTACTAAAAAGTTGCCCTTTCCTAATTCCTCAAGTACTGAATTAGCATTAGAAAGTCCCATTTTTATTGACTTTCCCACCACATAAGTTAAAATAGCAATAGCAACAAGAGCCTGAAAAGAGACTATACCAATGGATAAACCCGGATTGTTTACTTTAAAGAGATTATTTACAGAAGCAATTAAAAATAGGCCAAAAATAGAAGTGGGAATAATAACAATAGCAAAAAGTACAAGAGAAATTCGTCGGAAATACCCCATGAAAGGAGCTTCAGAATCTTCAACTTCTACGCTATGAAAATCATACTGATTTAATAGTTTTCTCATCTCTGATTCGGATATAAAACCATAGAAAACATAAGAGATGGGGATGGTGAAAAGAAAGCCGTAGGTAACCGTAAAAGGAATAGACCAGATTACTTCCCAGGTAATTAGAAAATAGAGCAGGGCACCGCTTATGCCTCCGGCGAGCCAGCGTTCAATAATGGTGCGGCTTTCTTTGAAAGGATACTGTAAAATTATAAGCTTCAAATCACGCTTACGGTCTTCATTTAAATTTCCTTCCTCAAGAAGCTTTATTTGGTCGAAAATCTTTTTTAAACGGAAATAGCGAATCGCGATTCCCCAAATAACTGTGTAGCCTCCGCAGACTAAACCGGCAATGACGATCGCCTGAACGCTTCCTAAAAGTCCGGAGGAGCCTAAAATCACGATAAAATAGACATAGGTGGGAATCGGAACGAATACCGTGAAGAGTTCTAATTTAAGGCTGAGATTCACGTAGAATGAGAGAAAAGTCTTGTTTTTCATGATAATTTTAAGACTATTTTTAATAGGGAGTCCTTTATTAAATGCAAGAAATAAATACTGTTAGTTTTAAAAAATCACTGTTTTTTTGTAATCGTAAATAAGCACCTGCTTTTCGAAAAATAAAAAGAGCGAGTCAAAAATAACTTGACTTTTCTTCGATCTAATCCGGTTATATGCTATAATAATTTAGTTAAAGGATATTTTAAAATATGAAAAAATATTTTTATATTTTATTCATTCTATCTCTGTTTCTTTTTTGTGAAGCTCCGAAGCAAGAAAAAGGAACAGGTTCCGAAACGGAAAAGAAGGTGAATGCAGAACCAACACAGAAGCTAAGCTCTGATCTGGAAAAATTATTAGCCAGTACAAATGGTAGCTGGTATCATAACAATAGTCATGCCGATACTATAAGAATTAAAGACGGACAGCTTATAGTTAGCAATAGTTCCGGAGATATGGGAAAAATGACCGTCGAAGGAAAAGATGTATATCTTCCTGTCAGCGGGAAATACCAGGTAAACCTTACCGGAAAGACAGAAAAAACGCTTACCTATCAAATAGGTAAACTTCTGGAAGGTGGACCTGAAGAGGAAGCAAAACTTTTTGAAAACAAAGTGCTTCGTATTGAGTTTATCTCTGATGTCAAAATGACTGTTGATATAGATAAAGCAAAAGGAATGAGTTTTAATTTTGTAACGAATGAACAAAGAGCCAAAGAAGAGGGACATAATTAAAAGCAGTTTCGATGCACCCACCATCGGGTATCAAAGTATCCGATGGTAACGCAAGCGACCACTTCCTTTCTATCCCTTGTTTCTACCTAATCGATTGACATATTGTAGGCTATAGAATTCCTTGTAATTAAAATAAGTTGAAAAGCAGGCCTTAAACCCCATGGGGAGAGAAGGACGGTTTAATTCACATTTACTCCTACCATTACCCTGTGTTTCTTAAATTGCTTGAAACAACAATCTCTCCTATTACCTGTTTTTAACAAAAAAGGAAGGTATTATGTCTTTAAAAGACTTCATTTTTACTTCCGAGTCAGTTTCGGAAGGACACCCTGATAAAATTTGTGACCAAATCTCAGATGCTATTCTTGATGCGTATCTCGAACAGGACTCATCTTCTCGTGTGGCCTGTGAGACCCTGGTTACAACCAATCTTGTAGTCATTGCCGGAGAAGTAACCAGTAAGGGAAAAGTCGATACGGCTACTCTGGCTCGTGATGTGATTAAAGAAATCGGCTATAACGATATAAACATGTACTTTGATGCGGACTATGCAGTTGTATCTTCGCACCTGCACAGACAGAGTCCTGACATCTCTCAGGGTGTTACGGAAGGAGAGGGACTTTTTAAAGAACAGGGAGCCGGAGACCAGGGGCTTATGTTTGGTTTTGCTATCGATGAAACCGAAGAACTTATGCCTATGCCGATTTATTACTCCCATGAACTTTTAAAAAAGCTGTCCGATTTGAGACATAGCGGGCAATTAAAGTTCTTAAGACCGGACTCCAAGTCACAGGTGACGGTGGAATACGTAGATAACAAACCCAAGAGAATCGATACAATTGTAATTTCTACCCAGCATACTCCTGAAGTGAGCCAGAATAAAATCAAAGAAGCTGTCATTGAAGAATGTATTAAGAAAATTATTCCGGCGAATCTTCTGGTAAATACCCGCTTTTTTATTAATCCGACAGGAAAATTTGAAATAGGTGGACCTCATGGAGATGCAGGTTTGACCGGTCGTAAAATTATTGTAGATACCTATGGTGGATACGGAAGGCATGGGGGTGGAGCTTTTTCCGGAAAGGATCCATCTAAAGTAGACCGTTCTGCTGCTTATATGGGACGTTATATTGCAAAAAATATTGTGGCAGCAGGCCTGGCAAAGAAATGCGAAGTACAGTTAGCTTATGCGATTGGTGTAGCAGAGCCGGTTTCTGTCTTAGTAGATACTTTTGGTACAGGAACTCTTTCTGAAGCAGAGCTTTCTAAAAGAATTCGAGCCAATTTCGACCTGACTCCGAAAGGAATTATTACCGGCTTGAAACTTACCGAGAAGGGCAGGAAATACCGGGAAACCGCTGCTTACGGACACTTTGGTAGAAGGGGAGATACTTTTACCTGGGAAAATACTGATAAAGCAGAAGCCTTGAAGGGATAAAATGGGAAGTTTAACAGACTCAACTTCAGTTGAAGAAAAAGCCACCCGTGATGCCTACGGAGATGCTCTTTTAGAGCTAGGAGCTGATAGGCCTGATGTGGTGGTGTTGGATGCGGATCTTTCCGGTTCAACCAAGACAGCACTTTTTGCAAAGAAATACCCTAACCGTTTCTTTAATGTAGGGGTGGCTGAGCAGAATTTAGTCGGTCATGCTGCCGGGCTTGCGATTGCAGGCCTGGTTCCCTTTGCCTCTTCCTTTGCCATGTTTTTATCGGGAAGGGCCTGGGAAGTGGTCCGAAATTCGGTAGTTTATCCAAAATTAAACGTGAAACTCGTGGCCTCTCACGGTGGAATTTCGGTGGGAGAAGATGGTGCTTCTCATCAGTGTATTGAAGATTTTGCCATTATGCGGGTGATTCCCGAAATGACTGTAATTTGTCCCTCGGATTACACAGAAGCCAAACAGGTAATTCATAAGATTGCTGATTATAGAGGGCCTGTGTATGTTCGAGTGGGAAGACCGGCAATTCCGATTTTAAAAAGAGAAGAACCTTATCAATTTGAAATAGGAAAAGCAGAAGTTCGTTCTCTCGGAGAAGATGTTTGTATTATCGCCTGCGGACTTATGGTTCAAGAAGCAGAAAAAGCGGTTGAAATACTGGCAGAAAAGGGGATTTCCGCTTCTCTTCTGAATATGGCTACGATTAAACCTCTGGATGAAGACAGAATCCTGGAATTTGCCAGAAAATGTGGAGCAGTAGTTACCTGTGAAGAGCACAGTGTTGTGGGAGGTTTGGGTTCTGCGGTGAGTGAGTTTTTATCTGAAAATTTTCCGGTTCCGGTGATTAAGGTAGGAATGAAAGATTCTTTTGGGACTTCCGGAAAATGGAAGGAACTGCTTGACCGTTTTGGGCTTAACGCAGAGAATATCGTAAAGAGCTGTTACACTGCAATCGAGAGAAAAAAAAAGAAAGAAGCATAAGAAATTTGCATTATTATTTCTCTTGCTAATTTTTATATTTTCTTTTCCGATATATATAAGTGTATAATTTGGCTTTTCAGGCTTTAAGATAAAGGGAGTTGGTGGAGGGAAGATGGATCCTGAGATACAAACAGAAAAGATTGTTACCCATAACAAGACTTTTTTGATTGATTTGAAGAAAAACCAGGCGGGTTTTTATCTTAAGGTTTCTGAATGGTCAAATAGCAAGAAATCTTCTATCTTTATACCTTCAGAGGGTGTAGATAGGATGATAGAAATTTTATCAAAATTTAAAGCCTTAATGGACGAAAATAAAGAATAAGAATTGCAAAATAGTTTATACGTTTACTAAGGTAATTAAATTAAGTCCGTTCGAAATGAGGAGAGATTCTGATGAATTTTAAAAAGTTTATAGCGATGGTATCACTTCTGTTGCTATCAATAGCTGCCGTTTATGCAGAAGAACCTGCTGGTGCTGGCGCTTCTGGTAGCAGTACAGGGGCTTCTTCCGGCGGAGACTCCGGTAAAAAAGATCCTCTTGAAAGAGTTATTTTAGAGGATTTTGAGGAAGCAGAAGACTGGAGAGCAAAGTCGACTACACCTCTCGGAGAAACCAAGCTTGTAAAAATGGTACAAAGAGGGCTCATTAAAGATGTATTTGATGAGAGGTCTGTTCCAATGGTGAAAGGTGACAATGGTCTAAAGCCTGCATCTGATGGACAAGAGGAATTAATGAATAAAAACCACATTCTGGGTGTGAAAACTTATTTTGCTAACAGAGGTTTTGACAGAGTAGAAGTATCTCCCCCTCATGAATACATCATCAAAGGCAAAGCGAGACAGGTTTCTGTTTGGGTTCTGGGAAGAAATTATAACCATACTCTTTACGCAAAGCTGAAAGATTACAAAGGCAAGCTTCACAGCGTTAGACTGGGTAAGCTGGACTTTTTTGGCTGGAGAAAATTAACAGCTTCTGTTCCGGGTTTTATTCCACAAAGTTCAAGATTTTCTTTACAGGATAAAAATCTTCGCTTTGTTTCTCTATATGTAACCAGTGACACTCATGAAGTGGGTGGGGATTTCTATTTCTATCTGGATAATCTTGAAGTTAGAACTGATAAAACTGACATGATGTATCCTGGATATGAAATCAAGGACAACTGGTAGAATTAATTTAGACTGTTGAAAAGGGGATTAAAGAATATGAAACAAATACGAAAGACAAGTCTTGTGCTTTCGGCATCATTACTCGCTATTGGCCTTATCCTGGGAACTGTATCTGCAAAAAGTAATGCTCTGGGAACTGCTATTGGGAGTGATTTGAGCAGTGCTGAAATAAAAGCTATTACTGTTGAATCCTGGGATTGTGTAAAGGAAGCTGAATACGGCTGGCAGGTTTTCACTGACAAAGACAGTGCAATTCCTCCTACTTATGAGAAAGATAACAATTTCAAGTATGATCCAAAATTAGCTCCTTCTTCTCAGGCATTGAGAGAAGTTAAACTCATCGATAAGGTTAAACCTCAGGATCTCAAATATATCGATGTAGAGAAAAACAAGGTTTTGGGAGTAAAATTCCAATTTACCTATCCTGGGTACAATGAAGTAACGGTTCGTCCGCCCAGAACAAAACAATACGAAGTTGAAAGAATCAGAAGTTACATTACTGATAATGATCTGAGTCGTGATGACTACAAAAAGGATCAGGAAAAAAGACAGCCTAAAAATGCCGTTTTCACCATTTACGGAATTGAACTTCCCGGTGTAGCGAGAGCATTATCGGTTTGGGTTCTCGGAAGAGGAAACGAATACGAGTTGGAAGGTTGGTTAGAAGATTGGAAAGGAGATAACCATATTGTTAAATTTGGTTCCCTGGATTTTGTAGGCTGGAGACCTTTGACTGCTCAAATTCCATCCAGCATTCCTCAGGATATTAATTCTTTTCCTCAGACAAAAACTCTGGTTTTTAAACAATTTAAAATTCGTTCTACGCCCAGAACTTCCGGCGAAATGGTTTATCTCTTCATGGATGAATTGAAAGTTTTAACTGATGTATTTGAAGTTCATTTTGATGGTGCAGATGTAAACTTTGATGATGAAGACAAAGCTAAAAAAGAGCAATTAAAGAAAATTTTAGACAGAGTAGGTTGTAATGGCGACGGTGGAGCTTCCGGCGGTACTTCCGGTAACACCAGCAATACAAACTAAGCAAAATATATACCTGAAATAAGGTATTCTTTTCGAGAAGTGCCATAAAATATAACTAAACTCGCTTTGGTTATATTTTATGGTTTACTATTTTAACCCCTTAAATACCTTGGAAAAGTGAGATACTCGTTTTTTCGCGTTCTCACCTACATATATCGATATTCACTACTTATATCATCTTGTATATTCTGGAGTAATCTTAATGTCCGAACACGCTACCGTTCAGGGAGAAAAAATTCAAAGTCCTATTGAAAAGCTTACCGCTTTGTTTAATGAGGAAATTTATCTCAGACAGGATCCGGGGTCTATTCCTGTTACTAAATTTAAAATTTTAGATGATTTAATCGAGTCTTACCAGGGAAATGGGCATGTTGACGAAGCCAAAGAAAAAATTCAGGAGCATTTGAAAGATTATCCGGATAGTATTTTTGCCCGTTATTTACATGGAATCGTATCTTTAGTAGAAGAGAAAGTGGAGGATATGAGTGTTTTACGTTCTCTTCTGGAAGTTTTTAAAAACTATTCAAAATGGACTGTTGTAGAACATATTGCAGATAAAATTTTAAAGTTTGGAGACCAGAGGCTTGCTTTAAAATATAAAGCGGAAGCCCTTGAAAAACTGAATAAAAATAAAGAGCTAAAGCCAGTTTTAGAAAAGCTCGCCAGGCAGGACAGAAAGAATCCTGAAGTAGCCAAGAAATACGCCTTATCTATTTTGCATGAAGATGAAAACAAGGCGATGGTCTATTTAAAGCAGGCCGCGGAATATTTTGTAAGAGCAAAAGACTACTCACAACTGGATGAGATCTGGCCTACTATCGTTGAGCATTCTTATGAAGATATACAATTCATTGAAAAAATTGAACGAATCCTGGTAAGTAACCGGGAAAAAGCTCGAATTGTCATCCTTCTTTTTCCTATTATTGAAATTTACAAGCAATATGAAGATGTAGATAATGTAATATTTCTATTGAAAAAGGTTTTGGATCATGAACCACTTTCTCAGAAGGCGAGGAATGAACTTATTAAATGGTATAAAGTAAAATACCAGAGCCATTCTCTTTTAGACGAGTTTTTAAAAATTTCTGAAATCGGAAATAATAAAAAGCCAATTAAAGCCTGTATCAATAACTTTGAGAGAAACATTGTATTTGATACAAACAATTATGTTTTACACAGAAACTGGGGTGTTGGCAAGATTGTTTCGATCAGCAGTGAAACAGATTCTATCTATGTAGATTTTAAAGATAAGGAAAATCATAAGTTATCCATACAAATGGCTATCAATAGCCTGAAGCCTCTTAAGAAAGATCATATATGGGTGCAATATTACGAAAATCCTGATGAGATCAATGCGCTTTTCCAAAATGATGTCGCGAAGTTTATGGTAATGTTGCTGACTTCTCAGGATGATAACAAGATGGTTTTGTCTGAGATAAAAACAGAAGTCGTCGAGAAGTTTCTTAAAAAATCAGAAGATTGGTCCAAGTGGTGGACAAAAGCCAAACAGGCTCTGAAAAAAGATCCTTTTGTAGGCTTTAATCCGAAGAAGAAAGATGAAGTGATCTACCGCAGCAAGCCTATCACGCTTTCAGAAGAGTTAACTGAAAAATTTAATGCCTTAACAGATTTGAATAAGAAGCTGGATATCGCTTTAGATGCACTTAAGGATATAGAAGCAGCTGAAGATGCCTTTGAGAACTTCCTGCATTTTTATCTGGATGAAGAGAATAGTAAAGATCCTCTACGTAAAATACTGGCCTATATCTTCTTAGATCTGGCTGTTGCCCAGACAAGCCCTGAAGAAATTCCGAGGATGATAAAACCACAGGAAATGTCTTCTCTTATTCAATCTCTTGAAAAAGAAGAACTATTAAAGATTTCTCAGGAGATAACTAACGTAGAGATTAAAAAAGAATTTGTTCAAATCGTTTTGGATTCTCATTCAGAAGCGATTTCAATTCTCCTCGATATTCTTTACGAAGTGCCTATAAAAGTAAATAAACATGTCTTTTCTCTTCTGGTATCTGAAAAGAAATTTGATGAACTGAATCAATTCATACAGAATGTGATGGAGCAGAATAAAAATTATCCTGAAATATTTTTATGGATAGCCAAGTCGATTTTGACTAAAAGCTGGAATTATGAGTGGTTAAAGATTTCAATTAAAGACCTTTCCTTGAAGCTTTTCCGCTTTTTAAAACCTCTGGTGAAAATAGAGCCCAAGGGTACCAAGCTGAAAAATAGTGCTATGGATATAATCTTTGGTAGTAAAAATGCTACTTTGAAAGATATTATCTCGAATTCTGATAACGATACTTTAAGAAAATTCTATGTTCTATTTAAAGAAGTTTCTTATATAAATGATCCGGATAAAGATAAGTTTTTAAACCTTATAACAGAATCGAATCCCGGTTTTCAGTGGGAAGATACGGTTGTGGTGGAAGAGGATGAAGAAGACGATATCAACCTTTACTTACCTGAATCGGGAGTTTTAGTAACTCGTAAAGCTTATAATGAAAGGAAAGAGAAGTTTGAATATCTTGTAAATGTGGAAATGCCGGAAAACTCTCGTGATATAGGGGAAGCCCAGGAAAAAGGTGACCTTAGAGAGAACGCTGAATATAAGGCTGCCATGGAAAGACAGGTTCAACTTCGTGCTGAGCTTACTAAACTGGAAGCGGAGCTGAAAAGTGCTAAGATTATTGACCTTTCTGATGTTAAAACCAGCCGGATTCATATCGGTTGCCGTGTAAAACTTAAGAATTCGGAAACCCAGGAAGAATTAAATTATGCCATTCTTGGACCCTGGGATACAGATACAGAAAAAAGTATTATCAGTTATCAATCTCCTCTCGGTATGGCTCTTCTTGGAAAAAAACAGGGAGATAGTGCCATTGTAGATTTTGATGGTTCTAAAACAGAGTTTCTTATCCTCGAGATTTCTCGTTACACCAATTAATCTGATAGAGTCTTTTTGGTTTCAAACAGAAAAAACTTCAAATATAGTTTCAGAAGCTTTAGCAGGCTTCTGGACTTTTCTCCTTTCTTTTTTCTCATAGTAGCTATTTGGAAAATAAAATTCCACTGCCTGTATAATTCTCGATAAGCATAGAAAAGATTATTTTTTCTATCATATATATGGGTGAATTCTGCTTCTGTTCCATTTACCTCTAAGATTTTAAATCCGTTTCCACTTTGTAAACTTTCTGCATTTTTAAATTTAATATCCATCCTCCCGAAATCAAAACCCGGAACGGAATCACAGATCTGGAGTAAGACTTCTTTTGTTTTCTCCCGGATATCTTCTTTTCCATCTTCAAAAATAGCACCCTGACAATGGTTTCCGGCCCTACCCAATACAATGGTTTCTCCCTTTTTTGGAATCAGGCGAAGATTCTCTTTATTACGTTCCATAAATATTGAACTCAAGTACCGGCTCCTCGGATCCTGAAAAATAAGTTTTTCAAGGCTGGAAATTCCATCTCCCTTTATTTCACTCAGTATTTTTCGAGTAATTGAAGGAGAAAAACCTTTGGTTTCATAGGGAAGGCGAATGTAAAAGAAACCATATTCCAGAGGATAGGGAATATATTCCTGAACCAGGAATGCCTGTTTTGCATTGTTGAGATAGGCTTCTAATTCTAAGGGAGAACGAATAATCTTAAAACCGTTCCCCCTGTGTCCTTTATCGGGTTTTACAACGAAGGGATAAGAAAAGGTATTTTGTATATTTTTAATAGCTTCTTCCTTTTCTGAACTCGGAGAAATATAAAGGGTTTGGGCGATATAGTCTGGAGCTATTTGAAAAGGTAGGAGCATTTTATATTTTGAATCAAAACTTAAACCTCCAAATGGGAAACAGGGATTCACAAGACTCAGAAATTTCGGAAACAAACGATAATGGAAGCAAAGATATGAGATTATGAATATTAAGGGCAGGTAGAAAATTTGAGCCGGCCAGAATTCCCAGTAGCGATAAGAAATTATACGATAATAACTGATTTTCAAATAGCGAGGATGAAAAAGAATTTGAAACATGAAGCCTAAAAATAATACTGCAATGAAATAGGCATAATAAGCCGGGAAGAAAAGGTAAGCTGCAAAGACTACAAATAGGAACCGGAACATGATATATCCTGTTTATTTTTGAGGGTTTACTTATAAACTGAAACGATAAAAAAAAAGAAGGAATTATGAATACAGATAATCTTTTTGGAATCAAAATTGATCAATTTTCTCGCTACTACATTACTCTACTTAAATCCACCATTTTATTTCGTTATGGAATTTCAGATAAAGAGGAACTTAAATTATCTGCAAAGGATGCTGATTTTTTAAAAGGTCTGGAAGTGGTAGCTATGGGAGAAGGGAAGTCTATGCAGGATGGATTGATAGTAGGAACGATTCGCATGGGTTACGGACACCATCGCATGGCCTATTCTCTGTATTCTCATTCTATTCAGCAAAAGCGAACTATACTGCATGATATTTTAGCCATTGATTCTAATGAAGCGAGAGCCATTAAAGAAATTGATGGAGTCTATAGTTATCTGAGTCGTCTATCTTCGGAGAATGGTGGAATTATTGAATGGCTCTGGGGACAACTTACTTCACAGGGAAATGCCAATTCTCTCTTTTTGTCAGTAACCCTGGCCGAAGAATATAAAAGGTTGGTATCCGGAATTTCTCCCAAACTTCCCTATTTATCTACTTATCCGATTAATGGGCAGGTGGCTGTTGCAGCGGGTTTTTCGAGGGTGATCCACTTAATTCCTGATAATTTTCCCCAATACTATTTATTGGTGCCCGGTGCTTTAAATCTGGTTCAGAGTCCTTCTTCTTATATGAAATTTATAAATATGGGAGTACCGAAAGAAAATTTAATGGTAGCCGGACACTGGGTTTCGGAACCCATCCTGACACATCTGGAAGAGGATACAGCTGCCAGAATTGAACGTATTGAGTCTTCAAAACCCAAGAGGTTTTTACTTCCGATTGGAGGAGCGGGAGCCCAAAAGAAATATACCATGACTCTTCTTGAGAAGATAGCTGCTCGCTTGAAGAACGGTGAGATTTCTCTACTTTTAAATACCGGGGATCATGTTGATTTTTATAATGAAATTATAGAAAAACTTAAAGAACTGGAAATTGATTTTGATATTATCAATGAGAGTGTATCGTTATCTCATTTCTGTAGAAATTATGAATTGGATAAAAATGAAGAGCCCAAGAAACCGGTGACAGTTTTCCATTTTGCCAGTTATTATACGGCATTTTTGGCTACAGATTACTTGATTCGGGTGGCAGATGTTCTGGTTACCAAACCCTCCGAGCTGGCTTTTTTTCCGATTCCCAAAATATTTATCCGCAGAGTTGGAGACCATGAAGCAGCTTCAGCTTCCCGTTCTATGGAATTAGGGGAAGGTACAATAGAATGCCGGGAAGTTGAACATGCCGTGGAAATGTTTGATCTTCTTAGTAAAAAGAACGATGTACTAAAAAGGATGAATGATTGTATTCAAAGAAACCTGAAAGATGGTATTTACAATGGAAGTAGAAAAGCTGTAGAAATTGCTTTGAATCCATAATTTCAGGAAGGGAAGTATCGGTTTTGTAATTCAATACGGGTATCTTCCCAGATTCCTCTTATTTTTTTAGATTCTTCAATAGATTTTTCCTGATTTCCTTCTTTCGCCTCGGTTTCAGCCCTGATACATTGGTTTTGCAAGATGACCAGTCCGAAGTTGGCAGCTACGCCTTTTAACTGGTGAAGAAGGGACTGTATTTTAGCCAGATCCCGATTTTCCATGAGAGAATCCAGTTCATTTAATCTTTCAAGTGTGTTTTCGAATAAATTTTGGATCATGCTTTTTAACCATTCCAGATCTTCCGGATCATCTTCATTGGCAAAGGATTTAATTCTTGTCCAATCTACGTACATAATTTTCTCCCAAGTTTATTTTTTATAACAGAGAATAGAATAAAAAAAAATTCTCAAGTATAATTTGAAAAATCTTTTTATATGCTTTCGGTTTCTTTATTAAAAAAGGGGATTGATTTTTTTTGCTAGTATAATATGCTTAAAGACATATAAAGGGAAATGGGGCGTATTTTGTACGAAGAAAATACAATAAAACAGGAGTTAGAGATTTCGGAGTTCTCTAATAACTCATTATCTATACGAACATTCAAGATGTCTTCCGACGTAGAGGTAATTTTAAGAACTAAGATGGAGGAAATTTTAGATGGCTATAATAAATCTTCTATGCTTGCTACGCTCTACACCATCATTAAAGAATTATCCATCAACGCCTGTAAAGCCAACCAGAAAAGAGTGTTTTTTGAAGAGAGAGGCATGGACATTACCGATGAAGATATTTATGCTTCCGGAATGAAGGATTATAAAAAGATCCTCAATGAAGAAAACCTCGATGAATATGGAGATAAGTGCAAACGCTCGGGATATTATTGTTTAGTTACCTTTAGTCATAATTCTGATGGAATGACAGTCGTGGTGGAAAATAATACACCGATTGCTTATCAGGAAGAACGGGCGATTCGAGAAAAGCTTTCTAAAGCGATGAGATACGATGATATTGCCTTATTTTTCGTAGACAATGCAGATAATACAGAAGGAGCCGGACTCGGTCTTGCCCTGATTGTTATTATGTTGAAAGGTGAAGGGATAGATCCCCGTTTTTTCCGGATATTCACCTCAGAAGATATTACCCTTGCTCGACTTGAAATTCCATTTACAGACCGATTTAAAAGCATACGCTATCAGTAATGAGCGTTTCGATTTCCGCTTGTATCATCACTCTAAATGAGGAGGATAAAATTGAGGCCTGTTTAAAAAGCCTTAGTTTTACAGATGAAATCATTATCGTAGATTCAGGTTCTACTGATAAAACCCTCGAAATCGCTGAAAAATACAGGGCCCGTGTTTATATCAGGGAATTTGATAATTACGTGAATCAAAAAAATTATTGCTTATCCCTGGCAAAGAACGATTGGATACTCTCCCTCGATGCAGATGAAGTGGTTCCGATTGCTTTAAAAAAAGAAATTCTTTCTATGAGTTCTGCTTTTCTGGAAGAATATGATGGATTTTCTGTTCCGCGATTAACCTATTATCTGGGTAAATGGATTTATCATGGGGGTTGGTATCCAAATCGGCAGGTTCGCTTATTTCGTAAAACAAGAGGTAAATTTTCCGGCTTATTAGTTCATGAAAAAGTTTTGTTGGATGGCAAAACCGGTAGTTTACAGAGACCCTTACATCATTACTCTTACAAAAATATTTCCGATCATCTGAAGTATATCGATAGGTATTCGAGTCTGGCTGCAAAGGAAAAATTTGAAAGTGGTAAATCTTCCGGAGTGATTCTTTCTATTTCCAAAGCCTTATGGAAGTTTTTTCACATGTACATTCTGCGTTTCGGATTTTTGGATGGGAAAGTAGGATTAGTGATTGCTATTTTAGGTTCTTATTATAATTTTTTAAAATATATTAAGTTATATGAAACTTGTTTAAACAAAAAGAAAAATATAGAAGCAGGAGGGAATCATGCCGGAAAATAAAGAAGAAAAAGTAAGTGAAGATGAGGAAATTGAGCTGAACGATTTGAAGCCCAGAGGGATACTTCCTAAAAAAATTAAAAAGCAGGAGCCACTCAATTCAGACGAAGAGTTTGAAAACTAATGTAATTCAGTTTGAACTGAGTATACAAAATGGGCATAGTTCAGAAGTTACAGCCCTGAGTTTTTCTTCTGATGGGAAGTATTTCTTAAGTGCATCTAAGGATGGTAGTATTCTTTTATGGAATGCTGACGGGAAGCTTCTTAAAGATTATTTTTTTCATTCAACTGAAGTTTTATTGATTCGTTTTAGCCGAAATAGGGAAGGCTTTTATTCTTTTTCTGTTGATGGGACTCTGGTTTATTCCGAGATTAAAAATCGACATTTTCGAAAAGAGAAAATACTCAGTTCGATAGATGCAATAGATATTTTTCCGGATACAAAAAGAATTATACTAAGCTACAAAAATACCATCTATTTAATTACTGAGAATTTTAGAATATTAAAACAGTTTAAAATTTCGGAAGTGCATCAAATTCGGTCTATAACTTGTTCTTTGGAGAATGATATTTTTTCTATTTATAGTCCTGACAATAATCGTATATATCTTTTAAATACAGAGGGAGAAATTTTATCTTCTTTTTCTGTAGAAAGACAGGTAAAAGAGATACGTTTTTCTTATGATGGTATCTATCTGGCCTGTATCTATGAACTTTTTGGTCTGGGTTTATATAGTCCGGAGGGTAGGCTATTACAGGAGTATTTTTTAGATTTATCTATAAATTGTATTGATTTCGCTTCGGATAAAAAGTTTCTTCTTTGCGGAGGAAATGCAGACTCTTTTTATATGCTTGATCTTGAAACGGGAGATTTTCATTCCTTTCAGACTGGCTCCCATGAAAAAAGATATATTAGTAAATTAATGTTTTCTCCCGGAGGGCATATATTTATTTCAGGGAGTTCTGATTTGACTATGAAAACCTGGAATCGTCCCGGGTTTTTGTTGTTTGAAATGAAAGCCTATTCTAAACCGGTTCATTCTCTTTGTTTACAGGATGCAGATAATTTTTTATACCTGGGGATGGAGGATGGTTGTGTTTATATCTGGAGTTCTGAATATAAGCAAGAAAAGAAACTTCAGGTTTTCGGGAAACCTATCGAAAAAATCTGTCTTTGTGAGCAGAGAATATTTGTATATTCTGAAAATAAAATTTATCTTTGTGCAATATCCGGTGAAATAATCAAAACTCTTACAGTAAATTCGAGAGTTCTGTCTATGCAGAGATTTAACTATGACTCAAAAGACGTATTGCTTTGTCTGGATGAAGAAGGAATTTTAACAATATTGGATCCGGAGGGAAATGTTGTAGATAGTCTTTACTTATCAAAATCTATTATGGATATACAAACCGGAACTTATCAGGGAGTAAATACGGTATTTTTTTTTGATAACAAAAGGCGATTTGGTTATTTTTCGGATATTCGAAAACATGAAAATTATAGAATACTGTATACTATTCCATCAGAGGTATTTAATAACCTGGAATGTATTTCTCTTTCTCCCTGCGGAACTTACCTGGTTTTAGGATGCAAAAACGGACAGATACAAATACTATCCATTCAGGGAGAGTATAATAAAGAAGTATATGCTCATAAAGATAGAATCAGCGGAATACAATTTCATCCGAAAAAGAATCTCTTTTTTACTTCTTCTCCGGATAGGACTGTGAAAATATGGAGATTTCCTTCTGTAGAAAATGTAGCTACCCTATTTTCTTTTTATGAAAAAGAATGGTTTATTTTTACACCTGAAACTTATTTTGATTCTTCAAGAAATGCAGTTCAGGCTGTAGCAGCAGTGAACGGTCTTTCGGCTTATGGAGTGGATCAATTTGCTTTAAGTCATAATCGTCCGGACATCATTCTTCGAAATTTAGCCTCTGAGGATAAGGAACTTATAGAACACTTAGAAAAACAGTATTTGAAACGCTGGAAAAAATTAGGCTATGAGATTCCCCCGGAGATAGAAAAAATTTCTCTACCCGAAGTGAAGATATTAAATCGACAGAGACTCGCAGATAAGGGAGAAGAGGGGAATGAAAAGGATTTTCAAAAGTTCTTAAAGCTCCGTTTGCAGTTTGAAGACAAACAAAGTATATTAAAAAATTATAATATATATGTAAATGATGTACCTGTCTATAGCGAGGGAAAACCCCTGAATATGAACAAATATAGAGTAACTGAAAAAATTCAGTTATCTACAGGGAATAATAAGATAGAAGTATCTGTCCGAAATGAGAAAGGTTTTGAATCTCTCCGGGCTTTGACTCATGCCCATTATCTCGGAAAGAAGAAGCCCAAATTGTATTTCATGGGTTTCGGAGTTTCGGAGTATAGAAATACTTCGGAAGAGCTTCCGAATCTGCAATTTGCTCATAAGGATGTTTTGGATTTACAAAAACTTTTTCTCAGTATGGAAGAGTCTTATGAAAAGGTTTCTACTCTTTGTTTAATAAATGAACAGGTAAATATCCGAAATATAAAACAGTCAAAAGGTTTTTTAGAAAATACAGATGTAGATGATATAGTGATACTTTTCGTATCGGGACACGGTCTTCATGCAAAACTAAAAGGTGAGAATGATTCGAGGTACTATTATTTAACCCATGAAACGGATATCGAGAATCTTGAAAAAACAGCGGCTGATTTTTCCATGATTGAAAACCTTTTAACTGGTATATCGGCCCGAAAAAAATTGATGCTTCTTGATACCTGCGAATCCGGTGAGCCGGATGAAGAGTATATGCTCAGAACTCAAGAGTTATTTCACTCAAGAGGCTTTGTGGCAAGAAATATCTTTTCTGATCCGGCTTCCGTAAGTTCACCCCGACGAAAAGCTTTTGGTTCAGAAAGAATACGTAAATATTTATTGGTAAAAGATAGATTTATTTATAGTGATATTTTTCGTAGAACCGGTTCAATCATACTTTCTTCTTCAAGAGGAGGAGAAGCTTCTTATGAGCACCCTGCTTATAAGAATGGTCTTTTTACAGAGGCTATCCTTAATGCTTTTAAAGGAAAGGCGGATATCGACGGAGACGGTTTTATATCTACGGATGAATTGCGAGAATATGTGTTTCGAGAAGTTTCGGAAAGAACGAAGGGTCTGCAAAATCCGGGAGTAGATAAAGATAATTTATACCAGAAGTTTTCATTACCTGTTTTAAAAGAAAATGTGAATATTTGATAACCTTAACTTATTTAAAATAAATCAACTACAATTACTTTCAATCCATACTTTTTCCACTTACCTATCCCGACCAATTCCCGGCTTGTGATCAAAAAAACTACCTGTTTTAAATCAGTCTCCGGAAAGATAAAATACATGACAGATAGGACAAGGGCGGGATTTTAGTATCTGTATATTGATATGAGAGGACTAGTAAATGGATAGAACAGCAGCGGATAAGGCATTACAGGCTTCTGCTAAGCTAGTAGACGAAGTAACAGGTGCTCTTGCCCAGAAATTTTCTGAAAATGGCAAAGTATCGGTTCCAAAAATGGACACAAATCAGTATGTGTGCTACCAGTTAGCCTGGTTGACTGCCGAGCAGCAGGTTGCTGAGAGCTTTGTAAATTATGCCTGGAATGATTCCCTCGGAACGAGCGAACTCGAGAAGAAAATGGCTATCGCTTTTGCCGGTGAAACTGTAGCGCATATTCGTTCTGAATTAAGCTCTAAACCGAAAGAATTCGGCCTTACTTCGGCCAGGGTTAGAGAGGCTCTTTTTTCCGATGAAATGGATGAGTTTATCCAGAACGCTACTGAAATTAGCAAATATAGTGAAATTGCAGACCTTATTGTAGAAAAAGGTCATGCCGGAGTTTACGGCCTTTCTGAAGAACACGAAACTTTTCGTGAGACCTTTCGTAAGTTTGCTGAAGGTGTAGTAAAAGAGAAAGCAGAGCATATTCACCGTCACGACGATATTATTCCCGATGAAATCATTAACGGACTGGCTGAAATGGGTACATTTGGTTTGAGTATTCCGGAATCTTATGGTGGTTTCCAGCCCGATAACGGACATGATAACATCAGTATGCTGGTTGTGACTGAGGAGCTTTCGAGGGGAAGTCTCGGAGCAGCCGGAAGTTTAATCACCCGCCCGGAAATTCTTTCCAAAGCCCTTTTAAAAGGTGGAACCGACGAGCAAAAAGAAAAATGGCTGAATAAACTCGCCACCGGTGAAATTATGGCCGGCGTAGCGGTTACCGAGCCGAATTATGGTTCCGATGTTGCCAATATGAGCGTGGTGGCTACCAAGTGTGAGGGTGGTTGGAAAATTAACGGGGTAAAAACCTGGTGTACTTTTGCCGGATATGCAGATGTACTGATGGTTCTCTGTCGTACAGAATCTGATCCTTCCCTGAAGCATAAGGGAATGTCTATCCTTCTGGCTGAGAAACCCAAGTTTAAAGGGCACAGCTTTGAGCACAAGCAGGAAGGAGGCGGTCGTATGGAAGGTGCGGCTATCTCTACTATCGGATACCGCGGAATGCACTCTTTCGAAGTGGCTTTTGAAGACTATTTTGTTCCGGATGAAAACCTTGTGGGTGGAGATAAGGGACGCGGTCAGGGCTTTTATATGCAAATGGCAGGTTTTGCCGGTGGAAGGATTCAGACAGCAGCTCGTGCAAACGGGGTTATGCAGGCTTCTTTTGAGCAGGGTTTGCGTTATGCACAGGAAAGACAGGTTTTCCAGAAACCTATTTATGAGTATAACCTGACCAAGTGGAAAATCGCTCGTTCTGCCATGATTATCCAGGCTTCTCGCCAATTCACTAATCATGTGGCCAGATTGATGGATGAGGGAAAAGGCCAGATGGAAGCTACACTTGTCAAATTCTACGCATCTAAAATTGCTGAGTGGGTAACCCGTGAAAATATGCAGATCCACGGAGGAATGGGATATGCTGAGGAATATGCAGTTTCTCGCTATTACGTAGACTCAAGGGTTTTCTCCATTTTTGAAGGAGCGGAAGAAGTAATGGCTCTTAGAGTGATTGCAAAAGGGCTTTTAGATAACAAATTAAGCTAAGAGTATGAAGGATATATACGGTTCCAATAAAAAACTTCCCCTGATTCTCATTGGAGGATTTTCGGATCTTAACCGGGAAGGAGGGAGAGATTTGGCTTACCAGGGTTTTAATCTCGGAACCGTATATCCTCATAAAAAAGGCGAAGCGTATATATACGAAGGTTTAATTCTCAGGCTTCTAAAAGATGAGCAGTATCTCGATGCAAGCCGGGTCGTAGGTTTTTTTCCTGAGGAGAAAGATCTGGGTTTTATGGCGGAACAATACCGGGGAGGTCTGGAAGGGATTGAAGACCCCGATTTTTTTAGAGGATTTAGTGCCTTACAACCGGAAGAATTAGCCAATTTCTTAAGTTTTAAAAAGTATACCCGGGATCCGGAAATATTATACCGGTCTTTCTGGGTATTTCGTTATTATAACTACCAGCATAAGAATTTATTTTTCTATGCCGATGAACTCTATCGTTTTATTGAAATTATTTTGAATGTAACAAATGCTCCGGCGGTAAATCTTCTTGCCCATTCTGAAGGGGGCTTTGTAGTTCGTTCCCTGATACAAAAAAAGTTACACCCTCAAAAAAAGAATAAGCTAATTAATAAAGTTGCTACAGTAGGAACTCCTCATAAAGGAATTTTTTTTCCTGAAGAACTAATCTTTTTATCCCTGGTGGAAGATTTGGAGAAGTTTAAACCTGAAGTTCAGGATGTAGAAACGGAACTTTTAAGCTATAAAAATTATCCGGAAGAATTAAAGCCTAGGACTCTTTGTGTGGTAGGGACTCATTACTATTTAAGAAAAGTGAATGGATTCTGGGCAGAGGTTCCCGGTAAATTAAAAAATGCTTGTATTCCGGAATCCTGTGTCACCTACATTCACCAGACATACGGTGATAAAGATTCCCTGGTTCGTTCGCGGGAAATGTATGAAATCGTCAGTCGTTTTTTCTTTGGAAATTATCGCATTAGTATCAAGTATCTCGGAGGGATGATTAAGAAAAGTTCCGATTTCTTCGGTCAGAGTGAGTATTTTTTTGGCTTGAACGTAAAACCGAGAGGGGTTGATTTTGAATTATTTCATCAGAGTAAGGAAGCTGAGAATTGTTATGGACCTTTCCTTGACGAACATCTATCCAGGGTTAATTTGGAAGGTAAAGACTTTGGAGATGGAAATTTGGTCTATGCCGGTTTTTTTGACTCTAAAAAAATTCGATCTGATAAGGAAGAAATCGTATTTCGCTTAACTTTTCATATTACGGAAAGAGATGTTTTCGGTCAGGGTTTTTCGGATGAAGTAATTTTGCATAAACAGTATTATATCCAGATTTCCTTACCTGAAATGCAGGTGAAGTTCTTTCCCAGGGGATATTTTGCCGATTCCGGAATTGTCTGTAAAAAGAGCACTGAAATCGAAGATTGCTTTTTCCTTCCGATTCGAGAGGATGGTTTTGAAGGAAACTTTTCTTTAAAGATAAGCGGAATATAAATTAGGGAAGGACTCTATTGAAATTTGGCCAGTGGAAGTTTTAGAATAACTTCCGTTCCATGCTCTGTTTTGTCTGTTTCGGAAACTTTTGATTTAATTTCGAGACTTCCACCATAGTAACTTACAAACTTCTGAACAAGAGGAATTCCGAAGCCTGTGCCTCTTTCATTATTCGTTCCTTTTCTGCTTGTGCTTTTTCTTATATCATAAATCCCATCTAAAATATCTTTGGGAATTCCGATGCCTGTATCTTTTATACTTACAATAACCTGTGATGCTTCTGTTCTGGCTTGAACATATACTGTAGAGCCATTAAATGAAAATTTGGCAGCATTGCTTAATATATTATTGGCTACCGAGCTAATAAAGGAAACTCTTTCAGAGAGTATATAAATGGTATCCGGAATCTCTAATTCGAGACTTAAGTTTTTTTTGAAATAGCTTGGTTGTAATATATCTTTAGAATATTCGAATGCTGTAAGGAGGTGTACCGCTTCTAATTTTAGAGGTTTTTCTTCTATGTGTCGCATATCTCTGACCAATTTTACAAGTTCTATGCCGAGGTGTGTTGATTCTTTTAGCATAGGTAGATAAAAGGGCAGATCGGAATAATCGGATTCTATAGCCTGTATAGAACCCTGGATAATGCCAAAATAATTGTCGAGGTCATGAGATAAAATGTGAAGAAGTTCTTTGTATTCTCGTTGAGACTTACTCAGGGAAAGATGGGTATTTAAACGTAGTAATAGCTCTACCGGATGAAAGGGTTTTGTAATATAATCTACGGCACCGAGGTTAAAACCTTTTTGTAAGTCTTCTAACTCGGTTTTAGCTGTTAAGAAAATAATGGGTATTTGATTTGTTTTATGATTTTCTTTTAGTTTCTGAGAGGTTTCAAATCCATCCATCTCCGGCATCATGATATCCAAAAGAATTAAATCGGGTACCTGCTGTTCTGCCAGTTCAAGTGCTTTCTTTCCGTTATTTGCAGCAATAATTTGATATCTTTCTTCTAAAAGAATACTTCCTAAATATTGAAGATTTTGGGTGTTATCATCAACTATAAGAATTTTTTCTTTTTTATTTAACATGTCAGGATTCCTTTCGTAAAGACTTGAGGATTTCCGGAAATTTTGAAAAATCCTGAGATAATCGATCTAGATCGAAAGTTCTAGTATGCGTATTTACTCTTTCCAGCCACTGTTTTATTATTTTACAGGATTCTTTATTTTCAATTTCTTTTTCAACTTTTTCAAGAAAAATGATAATATCATTAATCACCATAGTTTCAAAAATTTCTTTCCATTCAGCTAAAAAAAGATTCTCGAGAGAATAACTTACCTGTTGCATTTCCTCCCTTATTACTTCCGAATAGGTTTCCAATGTGGATTCATTTTTTTCGAAGAGGAGCTCTGTGGATTTATATATTTTTTGAAATGTTTCATTACTTTTAAGTGCTACCGGGATTTTTACTGTAAAAACACTACCCTGGCCTAATTCAGAATGTAAACTCAAATTACCTTTTAGTAATTCAACCAGATGTTTTACAATAGTCAAACCAAGCCCGGTTCCTCCGAACTTCGGATCCTGGTTTTGCTTCTGTGTGAAGCTTTCAAAAATACTTTCTTTTTCTTCTGAAGGAATTCCGGGACCGGTATCTTCAACAGCAATAATTAGATAATATTGCTTTTCTTCTTCCTGAATGTTAATATGGAGTTTCACATAGCCTTTCTCGGTGAATTTTACAGAATTACTGATAAGGTTAAAGAGAATTTGTCTGATACGAGTGGGATCTGTCTCAAGAGTTTTGGGTATATTATCTTGCACCAGTATGTAAAACTTAATTTGCTTTTCTTTACATTTATCTTCAAATAAATTTTTGCTTACCCTGATTAAGTCTTCAATATCCAAGTCCCCTTTTTTAAGGACTAATTTTCCGGCTTCTATCTTAGATATGTCTAATATATCTTCTAAGAGTTCCATCAAAACTCTTCCGCTGGTATGAATATTGTTAAGATACTGTTTTCTCTCTGTATTTTGTATTGTGTTAATTCGATTTATTAATATGCTGGAAAAGCCCAGAATAGAATTTAGGGGAGTGCGGATTTCATGGCTGATATTGGCAAGGAAAAGACTTTTGGCCCTGTAGGCATCTTCTGCTTTTTGTTTGGCATATAATAATTCTTCTTGAATTGAAGTAAACTCGGTAATATCTAAAATTGAGCTGATAATACTTTTTACTCCATATTCATCCGTTACCAATTCACCTCGTGCTTTAATGTGTTTATTATTATGATTGAATGTCCGTAGTTCCAAATTTATTTCGAATGAATTTGAACTTTTTTCCATGTCCTGAATCAGTTTCTTTAATTTTTCTTTTGATTCATGACTGAGTAAGTTTAAAAACGTATTTAGATCTACTTTTGTTTCCGGGGTTTTTTCGAGGAGGAGGGAGGCTTCACGGGAAAGGAAAAATTCTTTCGTGTCGAGGTTTAGTTCCCAGCTTCCAACATTTGCCATTTCCTGGCTATGACTTAGAAGTTTTTCATTTTTCTTTAAAGAAATTTCTGCGAATTTGATTGCTGTAATATCCTGTATTTGAGCAAGAATTAAATAATCAGAATATATGTTATCTGTAATATATGTAGTCCCCAATAATATCCATATATATTCTCCCCACTTGTGCTTAAGCTTTATTTCTATAAGATCGGAATTTCGAACTTTTTTATAAGGAGAAATGAAAATTTCGGTATCACTCAGTATATACTTCGGAAAAAAAGATCCTATCAGTTCTTCCCTGGAATAGCCAGATATTTCGGTAAAAGCTATGTTTACATCTTTTACGATTCCGGCAGAATTAATTAAAGCCATCCCGGTGCCTGAGTAACTGAATATATTTCGATAATATTCTTCGTTTTGTCGGAGTTTTTTTTCACTTTCTCTCAGGTTGTCCTGGGTTTCTTTTTGTTCGCTAATATCAATAAAATTGGCGACGGCCCCATAGAGTTCTCCAGCAAGATTGAATAAGGGAGAAGCATTTACTGATAGCCAGATAACATGACCTTCGTTGTCGATTATGCCGTGCTCTATATTTTCTACGGATTTTTTTTCGAATAAGGCAAGGCTTAAAGGTAGTTTCTCTATAGGGTAGGGTTCTCCTTCTGAATCAACTTGCTTCCATGTTATATCAGAGAAGTAGTATTTTGTAATGGTGTCTTTTTTTAATCGAAGGATATTTTCTGCGGAAGTATTAGCAAAGATTATTTTACCTTCTGTATTGACTTCGATAAGTCCTGTAATCGTAGATTCTAAAATGTTATGAAAACGATAATTACTTTCCTCGCAATTAATTTTTTGTTGGTTGATAATCTCTTCTTGCTTCTTGATATATCTTTTAAGGTTTTCTATTTCGGTTTTAAGGGACTCGATTTCTGACATATACTAACTCCTTCTTTAGTTTCTCTGAACTTTAAAAAAAATCAATTTTTTATTAGATTTTAAAAGAAAAAATGCTTGAAAAATTATGACAATCGTTCATAATATGAATTATATTCAATTTATGAGGTGCTGAACATGCCAAGAGATACATATAAATACGTTTGCAAATGGGGAGATCCGACTCATGAAGAAGCGCTGGAACCACATGCCATCCACTTTTTAGATAAGCAGTTCGGTAAGAAAGTCAACGAGGGTGAGGTTTACTTGCCGGGTTCGGATAAGGTTCATTTAAGTCAAAAAAGTCGTTTGACAGAGGCTACGATTCAGGCACTGAAAGAAATTGTAGGAGATAATCATTTTGATGAGAGTGATATTGAGAGGGCTAAAAATTCTCGTGGTAAATTCTATCTTGAAATACTCGAAGCAAGGCAGGGTCTTATAGATAATGTGGTGGATGCCGTTGTATATCCGACAACAGAAAAAGAAATTATTAAAATACTAGAACTGTGTAAAAAAGAAAAAATCGCTATTGTACCTTATGCAGCCGGTTCTTCTGTTACAAAAGCACTACAGGCTCCTAAGGGTGGAATCTCTCTCAATTTAAAATATTTAAATAAGATAATCAACTTAAATGAAGAAAATAGTACGGTTACGGTTGAAGCGGGTGTATACGGCCCTGTCCTTGAAGAGTTTTTGAATGATAAGGGTTATACCTGCGGACATTTTCCTCAGTCATTTGAATTTTCTACGGTTGGAGGTTGGGTTGCTGCGAAAGGAGCGGGGCAGGCTTCTACGGGATATGGTAAGATTGAAAATATGGTTCTCTCTTTGCGTGTGCTAAGTCCGGAAGGAATTTTTCAAACCAGGGATTATCCGGCGGCTTCTATAGGGCCTGATATTTTTCGTTTTTTTATAGGCTCAGAGGGTGTTTATGGTGTTATCAGTAGGATTACAATGAAAGTTCGAAAATATAATCCTGAGAATTCTAAAAAAACATCTTTTGTTTTTAAAGATTTTCCTTCCGCTGTGAAAGTAATGAGGGAAGTGATGCAGGGAGGATTTGGACATCCACATTTTTTTAGGTTGCAGGATCCGGAAGAGACGGATATTTCTTTTAAAATGGCCGGTCTGGATAATAGTATTGAAGATTATTTTCTCAGACTTCTGGGCTATGAACCTATGAAAAGGTGTTTAATGCATGTAATTGTAGATGGTGATCCGGAATATGCAAGTCTGGTCATTAGAAAAATTCGGCGTATAGCTACAAAGAATATGGCTTTTGAAACCGGTGAAGGACCTGTTAAAAAATGGCTCAAGCAAAGATATTCCAGCGCATATTTAAGGGATGCTTTGATGGATAGGGGACTTATGATTGATACCCTTGAAACAGCAGTAAGCTGGGATAGCCTTTTGGAACTCTGGTCTTCAGTAAGAAATTATATAAAAAAGAAACCAAATACATTTTGTTTAGTTCATATTTCTCATTGTTATGAAAACGGAGCAAATTTGTATTTTATTTTTATGAGCCCTATGGATGAAAAGAACGAAGCAGATTTATTTCGAGAGTTTCATCTGGGAATACTCGAAACAATACATGCGAATAATGGTTCTCTTTCACATCACCATGGCATCGGGAGATTATCCACTCATTTATTAGAAAAGGAAATAGGAATACTGGGCTTGAACTCTTTGCGTGCTTTGAAAGCTTGTTTTGACCCGGATGGAATTATGAATCCCGGGGGAACACTGGGACTGGATTAAAATGGGTGTAAAAGAAAGGAAACAAAAAGAATTTCAAAAGAGAGAAGATAAAATAATAAAAATGGCTATTCTTCTCTTTCGAAAAAATCATCCGAGCCTGGTTAGCATGGATACTCTTGCAAAGAAGTTGGAAATAGGTAGGGGAACGCTTTATCTCCATTTCAAAAGCAAAGACGATTTAATGGCAAAGATCGTAGTGGATTTTTATCGGACTTTGAGAGAAAAGATGCAAGCTATAGATGTAAATCTTGATCCGGCAAGAGAAATACGTTCTGCCATTAGAACGTATATAGAACATTGTTTGGATGATAAAACCCTTTATCAGGTCGTTAAAAAATGTTCGGAAAGTATCGTTGTAAATAATTTGCCTCCTGAAACTATTCAGGAGATGGAATTTGAAAGAAAAGAAAGATTGGTCTTTTTAGAAAGTATATATAAAAATGCTAAAAAACAAAATCTTATAGAAGAAGCTCCACCTTTTGTATATGTCGGAGCAAGTTGGGGAATGCTGAGTGGTGCTATAGATATTTTATTGGATGGGCATTTCAAAGAAGAGATACTGGATGCCAAACAATATATGGAACTTGTAGAAACAATATTCTTTCGAGGTTTGTTTAAAAAATAAGTATATTAAATAAATCTCATGAATTATAACAGGGGAGTTTACAAATGAATGCAAATAAATTTCGAAGTAACATTCAGTCATTAAAAGACAGGGTATACGATGTACTCATTATCGGAGGTGGTATTACCGGTGCAAATATACTCTGGGATAGTACCCTGAGAGGTTTAAAGGGGCTTCTGGTTGAAAAATCTGATTATGCATCGGGAACCAGTCAGGCTACATCCAAATTGATTCACGGAGGGCTCAGGTATTTAAAAAATTTTGAATTGGGACTCGTGAGAGAATCTTTAAGAGAAAGAAGAATTCTTGCAAAAATAAGCCCTCATGCAGTAGAGACACTCGGCTTTTTTATACCAATTTATGATATGAAAACAAAATTTATGCTGGGAGCCGGCATGTTGATGTATGATAAATTATCTTATGATAAAAATAAAGATATAAGTACAGATAGGCTCATACCAAAATACAGATCGTATTCAAGAGAAGAAGCAATTTATGAAGCACCTGAAATAAGCAGAGCCCGTTTACGTGGAGCTTACCTTTATTATGACTATACTAATATTAATCCGGAAAGGCATACTACCGAATTTATTTTTTCAGCAAGGGAGCAGGGGGCTGTTGCCAGAAACTATACACAGGTAATCAAAATAGCAAGATTGGAAACTGGTAATTTTTTAGTAGATTTAAAAGATGTACTGAGTGGGGAGCTTATTAGTGTAGAGAGTAGAACCCTGGTTAACTCAGCAGGTCCCTGGGCGGATTACATAGAAGATATGGCGGGAATTAAAATGGATGCAAAACTTGTACGCTCCAAAGGGATTCATATTGTAACAAGAAAGATAAGTGGTAATAAATGTATCGTTTTGCAGAAGAGGGATGGATCCCATCTTTTTGTGATTCCCTGGAGGAATAAAACCCTGATTGGTACCACCGATACTTCTTTTAATGAAGAACCGGATGCCATGAGAGTTACTAAGAAAGAAATTCTGGATTTAATTGATGAGGTTAATTATAGTTTTGGTCTGGCAAAGCTTAGCATCGATGATGTAGATTATTTTTATGGAGGCTTACGTCCGCTCGTTGAAGATCCCGGAGAAAAGTCGGATACGTATAATGCTTCTCGCAAGTCGGAAATTTTGGATCACAAGGAAAAAGGACTTCCGGGTTTTTTCTCTGCTCTGGGTGGTAAATATACAACAAGTCGCGCGGTTGCAGAGAATCTGGTAAATCATCTGACCAAATATTTAGGAAATACTAATGTATCTTGCACAACAGATCGAACACCACTAATTTCAGGAAGATATAATACTCTAAAAGAACTGGTTGATGACTTACAAAAGAAATTTCCGGAAATAGAAGGTGAGAAGTTAGAAACGATAGCGAAAAGATACGGAAGTCAGGCTGAGAAAATTTTAAAAAATTCTAGACGAAATGTTTATTCTCTTGCAAATTACGAAAAAATATACGAAGAAGAGATTGAATATATCTGTAGCAATGAAGACATCGTTACAGCAAGAGACTTTTATTTACGTCGATCGGGAGTAGGAATACCGGGTTTGCCCGTAGAAGAAGAGCATAAAAAGATTATGCAAAAATTGGCCACTATTTTATCCTGGGATAAAGCGGGGCTTGAAGAGGAAGATCGAGTTCTGAGAGCCTGTTACATTCCAAAAGAAACTTAAAGAAGAGAAGGTGTAATGCTTCCGATTATACAATTTTTACATTCAATTTCAGAAGGTTCTGTTCGCTTTGCAGAGCAGTTGAGTAAATTAGCTTTGCTAAGTGGGAAAGAAATTGCGGGAGGAAGTTTACACCTGACCGGAAATCTGTTACATTTCCTATCATTATTTTTCTTCTTCGTAGAAGACTGGGAAAAGGGTCTACAAATAGCTCGTGATAATGTGAGGTATTCTAAAGATGTAGTGGAAAATGCAATGGATTCTTCCATGGAGCACGTAGAATTTGCTTTTTCGATTAGTTCTGAATCTTTAGAAATTGCCAGAAAATTTGCTATTGATTTTATTTATGATAATAAAGCAATTAGTAGTATATTAGGAAGTTCTCATCATAATAGTTATAGTTTAAGTCACATTAAAATGAGTTTTCGCAAAAAAGGTGTGGATATTAGTGTAGGAGAAGCCATTGAATCTATTATAAAGGAAAACGGGAAAACACCTATATTATATATACCGGGTTTATTTTGTGATGAAACGGTCTGGTTAGATAAAGAAGAAATAGTAGAGGAAAAAAAGCAGGTATCTTTAGGGCTTGCGGATAGTTTATTGAGGAGATCTTATCCTCCTTTATTTATACGCTTTAACCATGGACTTCATACCTCTCAAAACGGAGACTATTTATTAGAGTTATTAGATGAATATTTTTCTCAATCCAATGAACCGAATTTGCATATTATTGCCTATAGCCAGGGAGGATTGATTATTAGGAGTACCTTATATCGTGCTATGCAACTTGAAAAACCCTGGTTAAATAAAATTAAAAAGGTACTTTTAATTAGTTCACCGGATGGAGGGTCTTACCTGGAAAAAATTGGTTTCTGGTTCGGATTTCTTATGGAAGTTTCTCCTGATACAGCTTTTAAGCTAATTGGGATGATTGGAAATATGCGTAGTGATGGAATCAAAGATTTATCTCATGGTGTTATCAGAAAAGAGGACTGGGAGAGTTCTGCCCAGATAAGAAGATATGCAATGAGTCATTACTATGGAGAGCTTGATAATATAGATGCTTACCAAATTTACTCTTTTTTTTCGGAGGGGAATGGGCGGTTTGACTCTTTATTTGGTGATGGTATAGTCGAAAGAACAAGTCTTGAATATCTAAGAGATAAAGTCTTTCGTAAAAAAGAAAATCCGGGGCTTCGCTCGACATTAATAAAAGGTAAAAATCATTTCTCCATTCTGGGTGCTAAGGAATTTTATGATGTGATTGATAAACTTTTTCCATAAAAAGCTTGTATCTTTTTTCAATATGAATAGATTATGTATCTATGAACTTATCTACGCTTTCGTTTATAAGATTATTCTTTCGGATAGAATTATTTATATACTCAGCACCGGTTCCTATTGTTGTTTATTTTGGTTTTATTTGTCTCGATTTAGTGAAAGAGAAAATATATGCTCTTGGAATAGCGGCAATTATGGGAAGTATTTTTGGAATTGTGATTGGTCTTATTATTCGAAAAGTTAAGTTAATTCCTCTTTTGAATAAAGTTTATGATCATTCCGGAACTCTTGATGAGAAAAAAGAACTAAAAAAGAAGTTACTGGAATTTCCCTTAGTTGTCTTATTTGATATAAGTATTCGCTGGATAGTAGCGGGTGGAAGTGCATTCATTATTTTTATTAATTTAACTGAGTTAAAATTTGTAGAGATGTTAGCCCTTCCTGTTGCTATATTATCTGCGATTCCAATTTCCGCATTAGTTGCCTATTTTATCACAGAATCTTTTTTAGCTGAAGTTATATCATCATCAGAACTGAGTGAAATTGAAGTTGAAAACCTGACAACTGATTCTTTTAGTATAACAAGAAGAATTCTATTTCTTGTTTTAGGTTTAGTCATCATTACAACAGCAATTATTGGATATTTATTATATTTTGTGACTGTAGGAGATTTAGTTATAAAGAACATTCTTATTCATATATTTGTTCTTTTAGCATTTAACTTGATTACAGTGTTTATATCAGTAAATAGTATATCAACTTCTATCAACATTGGAATTAATAGAGTTTCCGGAACCCTGGATAAATTAGCGAGGGGAGACATGAGCGGAAAGATTCCTATAGTAACGAACGATGAATTTGGTAAGATGATATTAAATATAAAAAAAGTTGTCGAGTCTATTCAAAAAGTTATTTCTTCCGTTCTAATCTTATCAAACGATGTTGCTATATATGCAGAACGATTAGATAGAAGTAGTCATAGCTTAAATACAGGTACTAAAAGCCAATCAGAATCTGTTGAAAGTATATCAAAGGCATTAGGAATTATATTGAGTTCCATAAAAGGAATTGATTCTATAACTAAAACATCAGTTGAAATTGTTAAACAAACAGAGCTATTACAGACCCAGTTGCAAAAAGAAGCAGTAGAACTTTCCAACTCTTCCGCTAAAGCTATTGATGCTTCCAAATTAACCCTGGATTATGTTGAAAAGGGTAAAGAAGCCATAAACCAGACTAATATAAAAATGGAAGACATTCATGAGACTACTAATAAAATTAACGATATTGTTCGGTCCATTTCTGATATTGCCGATCAAGTAAATCTCCTGTCTTTAAATGCTTCTATAGAATCAGCCAGGGCCGGTGAATACGGAAGAGGTTTTGCCGTTGTAGCATCTGAAATTTCTAAATTAGCTGAGAAAACCTTGAAGAACTCAAATGAAATCGCAAAGTTTTCAGATATGGCAAATAAAAAAGTCCTCGATGGTAAACAATCCACGCAGTTATCTGCTGAAGCTTTTGAAGATATTTTTAATAAAGTACTTATGGCAAAGGAAGAAGTAGATATAATTAATAATCGTTTAGAAAATCAGTTAACAAGCGGAGAGCAGTTTAATCAATCGTTTCAGTCATCTCTAAAGATTACATATGCTATCTCAAAAGCTACTGCTGAGCAAATTGAGACAAGTGATGAGATTGTGAAAGGCGTAGAAGGGATACGAGCTGAAAGTGCCGGAACTTTCAATGCTTCTGCTGAATTAACAGAAATTTCTGAAAGTTTAATGTTGAAAGTTAAGGAATTACAAAGTAAAATTATGTTTTTTAAAATGTCTTAAGATAATGAAAGTCGATTTGTTTACTAAATGGAGGAATTACTATGATTGAAACTCTGGAAAAAAAAATTAATATTCATGCTGAAATTTCCTTTGAACCTTTAATTGGTAAACTTACAGAGTTGGTAAATGATGATAAAAAGGGAAGCTATATAAAAAGTATCATAGACTCTATCGAAGATAGACAGTTAGTAAAAACAGGTGAAGAGGTAAATATACTAGAATATAAGGATATACTTGATCTCTTACATCCGATTGTAAATTCTCAAAAACAATATATAGGCATTTTAAAACCGTTTGATAATGTGGTTATTTATGCAAGTTCTGAGTTCGAAGAACTATTTGTAACACCAGAAAAACAATTTAGGCTTTTTCTTTCTTATGGTACAGGATTCATTGAAGATTTTAAAGAGTTAAACGCTTATCTTTTTATTGCAAAGGAGTTTTACGGTCTCCAGCTTGAATTAGGAGTAGAAAAAGTTTTTCAGGTTCAGAATAAGGATACAGGATTGTTAAATTATTTCTTAATAAATCTTGACGTTTGCTATATTGAAATTGTTAAGAAAAAAGAAATATCGGTTCTGAGTTCAGAAGAACTGGAACATATAAAGAGTAATGCGGATAACTTAACTGTTTGGAGACAATATATAGATCTAAATAATTTTGAGTTTAAAGGTTTATTATTGGTTCGAGCGATAGAATTAACGCAGCATCAACTTATTTCTTCTCTACGAGAAAGTTTAATAGAAGGAGATGCATTAACATCATTTGAAAAGTTTCTAAAAATACAGGAACAAATCCGAGCCTATTTACAAATAAAAGAAATAATATTGGGTCTTGCAGCCATTGATAAAGATAGAATATTTCTCATAAACAAAGGTATTGAAGAAGCGATTCATAGAAAGCATATTTTATGCAGTCAATGGAGTTTTGAAGACTTTAAAGATTCTTTATATGTCAGGTTGTTGGAAAGTTCTTCACCTATAACTATTGATGATTTGCAAAAGCTGGAGAAAAAATCAAAGATTGAATTAGAAATGGGTGAAAAAGGAATTCGGAGCATTTTTATTGCTCCCTTATACTATGAAGAGAAATTAATTGGAGCTTTACAAATATTCTCACATATTCCGGGTTTATTTTCACCATTGTTTAAGGTAAAAATGGAGCAGGTACTTTCCTTATTCAGCCTGGCTACAAGAAAAATTCTAGACGAAATGGAGAGAAATACACAACTCGTTATACAAGAAAAATATACCGCTATACATCCTTCAGTTTCCTGGAAATTTAAATCGGCGGCTTTGAACTATCTCCATAAAAAAGCTCTGGAAGAGGAATCGGTAGAGCCGGAAGAAATACGTTTTGATAATGTATATCCTTTATTTGCCATGTCTGATATACGAGGTTCTTCAAGTAGAAGAAATCATGCTATACAGGAAGATTTGGTTTTGCAATTAAATCTGGCACGTAAGTTGTTAAAGGGAGCTTATTCACTTATGCCTTTTTCCTATATAGATAAAATGATATATAAGATAAATAAGAAAATCCAACATCTTGAAGAAGGGATTCAAACCGGTGATGAAGCTGTTGTTGTGGACTATTTTAAAACTGAAGTGGACCCTGGTTTGCAGAAAATTGTAAAATTGCAGCCGGAATTGAAGGAGGAGTATAATCAATACATTTCTTTGTTAGATTCCGAGCATGGGGCTATATATCAAAAACGTAAAGAGTATGACAAAAACATAAGCCTTATTAATAAAAGTTTATCTGATTATATAGAAACAGAAGAAGTATATGCTCAAAAGGTATGTCCGCATTATTTCGAGAAAAATGCAACTGACGGTGTGGATTTTAGTATTTATATCGGAGAATCTCTCGTAGAAAATAATTACTATGATCCTATGTATCTGAAAGAGCTTAGAATCTGGCAGATAAAGGTATTATGTGGATTAGCAAATGTGGCGGAAAAATTGAAATCAGAAACTTCGGAGGATTTTGAAGTAACCCATTTAATTTTAGTGCAGAATATGCCCTTAAGTATACAATATAGACTGGAAGATACTCAATTTATTGTGAGTGGCTCTTATAATATACGTTATGAAATCTTAAAAAAGCGAATTGATAAAGCAAAAGTAAAGAATACCGAGGAAAGAATTACACAACCCGGAATGATATCTATTATCTATTCCCAGCACAAAGAATATGTGGAATATATGGAATATATAGAATATTTAATAGAACGAGGTTTTCTTGAGAAAGAGGTAGAAGAATTGAGTCTTGAAGAATTGCAGGGAGTCAGTGGTTTGCAGGCCATTCGAATAAAACCTATAATTCAAAAAAAATAGAAATAAAATTCTTGAAAAAAAAGTCATATCCCCTATACTACGCGGGTAGTTTTTGGGGGTTCGAATGCGCTTTTTCATTTTTTTATTCCTGCTGTTTATTTTCCGTCCTGTTTTCGCTGTAGAGATCCAAACTTTAGAAGTCGACTTAATTATTCATAAAGAAGATTTTATTCGAGTAACTGAAACATATCATTTTACGGGAGAGGAGGGTATTCCTTCTATTAACAGAACCCTGTTCTCGGGAACTATCCCTTATATGTATCCGTTAAGAAAAAGAATCTCGAATATTACTTTAAAAGACTCTTCAGGAAACAAATTAGAATTTAGCCAATATAAATATGGTGGAGAACGGAATTATATCCGCTTTCCTGAATTAAAGCCCGGAACAAAAAAGATAAGTTTTTCTTATGATTATTATTATTCTACAAAGTTTGAAAATAATGAGGATATAATAAAATTTGAATTTGTTTTTTTCTATTTACCTATCAAGATAAATATGTTTGAATGTAGATTAAAACTCCCGGCAGGTCTTTCCTTAAATACCTGGGATGTAGAAAACTGGATTACAAAAGATAAGTGGTTAAAGCAGGGAGATGGATCTATTCTTTTACGCTTTGATTTAAGTGAGGAAAAGTCCCCCTGGTTAAAGAATACCTTGCATCTGTCTAAGGGGGTTATAAAAAGACCTTACCTTAAAACGCTTTTTAAAGAGTTTTTTATCCAGGGAAGAGTTCTACCGTATATTTTCATACTGGCATCAGTACTGGCTATAGTATGTAGATTCTTACCTTTGCAATTTTCAATTTTATTTATAAGACTATTAAATCTATCAACATTTGTTCTGGTCTCTTTCTTTTTTTTAGAATGGTCCCGTTTCTGGTTATTGAATCCTGCATTAAAAATGGATGAAAATCGAATTAGCCATATTTTAACGGATCTGGCTGGTAATATGACTCTCCTGATAGTATTTGGAATGTTTTATTTTCATCTGGAAAATCTTTTAAAACAAAAAAAGAGAGAATCCTATCATGTACCTTTTGCTTCTCCTTTATTTTATTTTTCAATTCTACCTCTAAGTACTTTAGAACCTGCTATATTATATTTATATATCTTAAGTTTAACTGTATATTTTGTTTGGACAAGGGAAATATTAAGTATTTACTATGGAAACTCTTCCTATAAAATTATAGAAAGGGTAGAGGAGGAAGGAAAACTTAATATAACAGAGCTTTTAAAACTTTTTCCTGTAGGTGAAAGACGTTTATATGAATTAATTTCTTCTATGGAAGGAGAGCTGATTATAAAGAAAGAAGAAAATATGGTGTATTCTCCTTCTGCTCTTCAATTTGAAGAAGGTCACAGGTTGTGTCGAAATTGTGGTGCTTATAATGAATTAAATACCGGTAATATAATTACTTGTCCGTATTGCGAAGTCGAATATCATAAGTCAATAAGTGAAAAGAAAAAGAAAAAACCGATTCCTGTAGTAGTAGAAACTTTTTCTTATATAGTGAATATGTTTAAGTTCCCGGTATTAACCTGGGGGCTGACATTTATGCTGGTAGGCATTACTTCGGAGGCAAGCTCTCGTGATGGTGATATATTCTTAGGAATTTTTCTGGGAGGAGGAATCTTTGCTTTGTCAGTTTATATTTCTATTATGTATATCGAAGTACTTGCAAAACAACTAATAGAAGGAAAACGATATATGACCGCTATGCTTATTAATATATTTCTTCTATTTTTATTTGTTCCATTGTATTATCTAAGAAAGTTGAATACTAAAAGGGCTTTATATCATTTTGATGAATTAGAAAAAAATGAAATACAAAATTATATTAACAAAAATAAAGATATAAGTATTCCTGAGTTCGCAAAGTTTTTACAGGTCTCTGATTCAGAAGCATATGATTTTGCCAGGTATTTGAGCCAGAATAATTTAATATCATCGGTTTATGATAGGCAAAAAAACCGTCTTATCAATAAACAATTGTTTCAAAGAAGCTCTGGAGAAAAGTCCTGTGTGCATTGCGGAGGAAAATATTCGATTTTGCAGGGAAAAGCAGTTTGCCAGTACTGCGGACATATAAGGAACTAAAAGAAGACCTTATTTTTATCCTAAAAACATTATTTTAAGGTGGACGAAAAAGCATACTCATTCATTATTAAATAAAAACAAAAACAGGCCAAACAATTGTCAAAAAAAATTGATTATCAGTTTTGTATTGCAGAATACATTCTTCCCAATAAGAGCAGGATTTTAATACCTTGCTTTAGTCCGGGGCAACTTCTGGAGGTGAATACCAGTTCGGGAAGGGTTTTGGAAGATTATTCTAACTTATTGGAGAAATATGCGTCTGAGCAGGGAATCATTAAATTAGTTCAATTAGAAGCACCTACTCAGATTATTTCTAAACGAATTTCTTTTCCTATTTTAGCAAATCATAAGAATATTTTTTCTGATATAAAAATAAGTTTTGACTATATTTATTGGGAGTTGGGGACCGGTAATTATAAGGCCCTAATTCCTTATCTGAATGTAGAAGTATTTGCTAATAGTTTGGATAAATTAGAAGAACTTCTTCAGTCCTCTTTGCTTATTGAGTTTAACCGCAAGAAGCGTTTTAAAGAATTCGAAAGATTTTTATGTATTCAAAGCTTTAAAGGTTTTCATACAATATTATTAAACAAAAGTATAGAACTTCCAAATTTATCTAAAAATGAAAGTACTACCAGTAAAGATGCCTATTATAATAAAATTCTTTTATCACCAAGACATCCTGATTTTGAACTTTATCATATGGAAGAAGAATTAGAGGAACTTCTTTCTGTTTTTAAAGAAAATGAAAGAAAAAGTATTATGCTTATAGGACCTTCCGGTTCAGGTAAGTCTGCGTTAATATATTATTTTATTAAGCATAAATTAGAAAGTATTAAAAAAGGAGTTTGTAAAGAAACCAGTGCTTCGAGATTTATTCGTAGTTTGACAGATGATAGTGGATGGCAAACAAATTTACAAAAACTATCTAAAGAGTTAGAGAGAGATGATGTTGTATTATATCTTGGACATTTTCCTGAATACTTTGAAATTGGTCAATATGAAGGAAATGAGGTGAGTGTTGGAGAAGCATTAAAGGAATCTATTCAAGCACAAAAATTTTGTGTTATTGCTGAATGTACAGCTGATGAATACGCTATTTTTAGCCATCGATATCCGGCCTTTGCCTCCGCCTTTTATAATTTATGGATACCAACAAAATCCGATGATATAATGAAAAGTATTATCCTTTCCTCTATTCAAGAATTATCAAAGAAATTAAAAATTCATATTCAGGAAGAAAGCATAACTAAATTAATTCGCTTACAGAAACGTTTTTTTCCCTATTCAGGATTTCCGGGAAAAACTATCCGATCCCTGGAAGCAATTTTATTAGGTAGTATTGATTTATCTTCGATTTCAGAAGATATTGTATTAGAAAGTTTTTCACAAGAGTCGGGAATTCCTGCTTTTATGTTATCGAGCAAAGAGAACTTAGATGACGGCAAAGTTAGAGAATACTTTGCAAATCGTTTATTCGGGCAGAGAGAAGCCATTGATACTGTAGTGGATACTTTACTGACTGTAAAAGCAGACCTATCTCCCTCTAGTAAGCCGATAGCCTCGCTCTTTTTTTCCGGTCCAACCGGAGTAGGTAAAACCGAAATGGCGAAAGCTATTGCTGATTTCATGTTTGGTGATGAAGGCCGTATTATTCGTCTTGATATGTCTGAATATAATAATCCTTATTCTTTGTTAAGACTTACCGGAGATGTGGGGTCTGACAAAGCATCCCTGGTAAGCAAAATCAGACAATCCACATTTGCGGTTGTGCTGTTTGATGAGATAGAGAAAGCTCATCCTGATTTTTATGATTTACTTTTGCAAATTTTAGGAGAAGGAAGATTAACTAATTCGAGAGGAGAACTTGCAAATTTTTGTAGTTGTATCATTATTATGACTTCTAACCTGGGAGCAAGGGAAAGTTTCAAATCTCCACCCGGCATTGCCAGGGAAACCGGAAACTCAAAGGAAGTTGGAAATCGCTATGAAACGATCATCAGTGAATATTTTAGACCTGAATTATATAATCGTATCGATAGAATTGTAGTTTTTTCTTCTTTAGGAGAAAAAGAAAGAGAATTGATTGTAAAACGGGAAATTCAGGAAATGCAGAAGCGAAGTGGTTTTATTGAAAAGAATCTACAATTAGAATATGATAATGCTCTTGTACAACATTTTTCAAATAGGGCAGTAGATACTCGCTACGGGGCAAGACAGGTGAAACGTGTATTGCAAGATGAATTATTATTGCCTCTATCTTATGAAATTAACCGATTTTCGGGACAGGGAGAATATGAAGTTGACTTAAGAGTGGAAGATGATTCTGAGATTAAAGTTAAGGTTAAGAAGCTTAACTCAATAGAAAATCAGAAACTAGAAAAAAATTCCAAATCTGTCCTGGATAAAGTTACCTCTAAAAGACGGCAGTTGAATGAAATTTTAAATGGTAAACATTATATCGAATTTTTTAATAACTTTAAAATGGATCAGGCTAAAGCTGAAAAATTAAAGAAAATTAAAAGAAATAAGTCAAAGCAAGCGGATAGTTTTCCCTGGGATGATTTTCGTAAAAGGGAGGAGTTTATCAAGAATTATGAAAAGTGCGAAAGTGAAGTTTATGATTTAGAGAGACTGTGTTTTGATTCTCGCTTAAATGTAGAGAAACCGGGTGAAGATCTTTTTGCTCTATTTAATGACTGGGAAAAAAGCTTATATTCCTTATGTTTAGATTATTATATTTACCATAATAGAGAAAAATATTTGCAAATTGTAATCTATGCAGAAGCAAGTATGGCTGTATCTTTATTTAAATATTATATTTCTATGCACAGAGCAATAAAAGAAAACTATCCTAATTACAAATTTAATCTGAATACTTATCAGATTAAAGAAATCCAAGAAGAAAACAGAGAAATATATATATGTAATAAAATCTATCCGGAAGCTCTGCAAAGCTATAGTAAAGACAGCGCTGATTTCGATGCAGAAAAAGCATTTTTTGTTCTTGAATTTGAGGGAGAAGGAGCCGGTTTATTCTGGGAAGGAGAAGCCGGAAAGTTTAGTATACAAACCAAGAATAAGAAGTCATTTGCCTATATTGGTATTGAAAAATTGGAGAATTTTTATTCAACTGATTGTACGAATATTTGCACTTCTATAAAGAAAAAATATTCAGAAAAGAATGGAACTCCAAAGAGAACTATCAAAGCAGGAATGATAAAGGATATTTTTTATAGAGATAAAAATATGAAGAATTTACACATTAAAGAATCTGATTTATGGAAATTTTTGATTCAAAACCATCCTATGAATTTATGGAGATTTTTCAAATGAGTTCCATGAAAATAAGATTGCCTGTTTTAATTAAACAGAAGAAATCTAAAAATTATTCTATCAGACCACTTTTATTTCCTATACCTATTGTAAAACACGAAAAATATGATGTAGCTGTAAAGAAATTTAAGAAGAAAATTGAGACACAATTTAATGACTTTTTTCCAGACCTTGAAAAAGCTGATATTCTAATTTTAGCAGGCCTTAGTCCTGAATTTCATATAGAGACAAAAGAGGTTTATGTAAAGTTTAAGAAAAAAATTATAAATGGAAAATTTTTATTGGCTTACTTTACTGTTAACAATATCCACTATGTATGTATTCCTGCTTTAGATAGTCTGATTATGGTGATAGGCCAGGGAAAGAATAAAAAAGATATTATATTAACAGATATTATATTAAACTTTTTCCGAGATAAACTTAAAGAGGATGAAACGGAAATAGATTTCAATAAATATTACTATACTAATGAATTTCATACTTATATTGATATGCAGCTTTTCATAAACAGTCCATTCGAAATGATCAAGAAAAGTTCTGAAGACCTTTCGATGCTAAATATTTTTAGAAGTTTTAATGGAAGAGAAGAGATAGAGAAAGTAGGTATGGAATGGAATTACAATGCTTCTTATGCAAGGATACCTTCTCAAGAAAACGCGGTGAGGGAGATTGAAAAAGCCTTAAAAGGTGACAAACCACCCTGTATTGTGATTTTAGGGGAAAGGGGTTCCGGTAAAACTTCAGTTATCAACCAGGCACTGAAACAGTTTCACAATGCAGAATATACAAATTTACGTTCAGAGTTGAAATCAAGCTGGGAAAATGTTGCTACAAAAACCTGGTATGTGGATCCGTTACGAGTGATTGCGGGGATGAGTATAATAGGTTATTGGGAGAGGCGATTTGAAGCCATTTTAGATTATATTATTCATAGGCAAGAAGATATAATAAAACCGAGTCGATATTATACTCGAATTACAAAGATAATAGAAAGAACAAATAGAATAAAAACCTCTTTCTATCCAAGAACCGATAGACTTTATATTAAAAATCTACCGGCTTTTTTTAGAGTGGGTCATACATCTCAGAGCAAGTTGAGTCTGGCTGATGTTTTGCAAGTGTATATGGAAAACCGTGAAATTGCGGTTATTGCAGAAGCCAGTCCGGAAGAATGGGCCAGCATCAAAGCAAGTAAAAGAAAGTTTACAGATTTATTCTATACTATACAGCTTGATACTTTACAAACAGAAGAACTTATTGATGTATTACAATACCATAGAGTTCTTTTAGAAAAAGAAGATAAAATACGCTTTTCTAATGAAGCACTTATTGAGATTATTAAACAATCTTTAAATACCAGAACAAAAAAAGACTTACCATCGTTTCCGGTGAACTTACTTTATGAATCCGCAAGAAAATATGGTAGGGTTAATGAAAATAATATTAAGTATGCTGTAAGAAAGTATTTTCGATTTAAAAGCGTAATCACTGATACGACTCGAAAATTAGAACAAAAGCGTGTAAAGGCTTTTTTTGATGCAAAATTAGTGGGACAAGAAGAAGCTAAACGATCATTAGTTGATATAGTGCAGTTGGTGAAAGCGGGTTTTAATGAACCGAAAAAGCCTCTTGCTTCTTTACTGTTTATAGGGCCTACCGGAGTGGGAAAGACTGAATCAGCTAAATTATTATGTAAGTACTTATTTGAAGATGATAAATCCTTTGTAAGAATCAATATGAATGAGTATATCTCATTTGATGCCGTATCGAGGTTAATTGGATCCTATTCAAATCCGGATGGATATCTTACAAGTCGTGTAAGACAACTTGGTACATGTTTAGTTTTGTTTGACGAAATAGAAAAAGCTCATTCTTCAGTTCATGATTTGTTATTACAAGTTTTAGGGGAAGGGAGACTGACAGATACTAATGGACAAACAACTGATTTTTCTAATACTATTATAATAATGACAAGTAACCTGGGAGCAGAAGAAGCTACAAAGATACCGGGTTTTGATAGTGAAAATTTAGATAAGAGAAGTGTATATAGAAAAGCTTGTGAGGATTTTTTCAGACCGGAGTTTTTAAATAGAATAGATAAAATTTTACCATTTGAAAATCTGAAGGATGAGGATATTGAACAATTAGTTCAATTACAAATAGCTAAAATTATTAAAAGAGATGGATTTATTGAAAGATCATTAATGCTTAGTATTGATAGGAAAGCCTTAATGGAAATGACTAAAAAGGTGATAGATAAAAAATATGGAGCTAGATCCTTAAAACGACAATTAGAAAAAAATATTGTAGAAGTTGCAGGCAAACAGTTATCAAGTTTTGAAGGAAAACATGCCAGTATTCTTTTAATTCGATATAAAAATAAGTCCCCGGAGTTAAAGTTTATAAAACTTCAGACGGAGGATATATTTTCAGAAGCAAGAGATAAAATATATAAATCTTTATGGGAAGTTAAGGAAAAAGCAATTATAATTGAAAAAATACGTGAATTGAAGGAACGTATCGAAACTATTCTTGAAGAGTTACCGATTGAAAAACGAACTCTGTATTGGGAATATTCGATGGAGTGTAAAGCTATAGAAGAAGAATATTACAATGAAGAGGTTATCAGTTATCATGCACTCACCAGTATAAAAACTCCAAAAATTTCTTTTTCACACACAAGGGTAATGAAAAAACCTCATCACTTAAATGATAAACATTTGGGGAAAGAAATATTTTCTTATTTGGAGATTGAAGATTATATTAAAGAAGTTACCTATTACACAAAAACGCTTGAAGAGTCGTTTGAAGAATATGATGAAGTTAAGCCCAATCGGGAATATCATCCTGATCTGGTTCAGAATATTAAATTCGCATATATGAATTATTTTGTTAACCAGTTCAGGAAGAAGGATAAGGATTTTATTATAAAAATCGAAGCTATCAGTGAAAGTGAAGAAAGCTTTGCCTCGGTTGAGAAGTTAAGTTCCTTATATAAAGTGTTTTTGGAAAAAGTTCAAGCAGATACTATTTATCAAAATGTTCGAAAAGAAAATGCAATTTATATTATTCTTAAAGGACCGGGCTTAGAAAAGATTATTACAAAAGAGAAGGGATTTCATATTTTTTTGCGCTCTTTTCAGGTACCTATTCCTATATATTTTTCCTATAAAATTCTTGAAAGTGAAACCTTTCCGGAAGTGTGGAGTGATAATTACACTTTTTCATCTAATTGGCAAGATGAGGATAATCTGATATGGAAACGAAGCTATGCTTATCATTCCGCATATGGCGATAATGAGTATGATACTTATATAGATTTAAGTAAAGATACTATACGATTTATAAATGATTTCTATAGTGGTTTTTCAGTTTATAAAGAGCCTGAATATGAGGATTGGTTACTGATGTTTTATCCACATATTATAAAAGAAGAGGAATAAGGTGAGTAAACAAAGTGTAAATATGCTTTGCTGGAAAACAAATAGGGGATATACCTATGGTACTATTCCTGAAATAGGATTCCATGCTATTGTTAAAAGTGAAAAATCTTTTAAGAAAGAGATTCAGAAATTTGTATCAGAAAATTATATTGAGAAGGAAGATTTTTTTATAAAGCCTGAACTGAAAATGTACAATGTAGCTGTTTCTCTTGCATATCACGAAGAGAAGAAAACGTATATACTTCCTCAGCAGGTAGAAATGAAGGTAGCAGCTTATTACGGTAAAAATGAATATGGCTATCATTTTCATTGTTTTTTGCCATATATGGGTATTGATTTTTTATTTTTTGAACAAGAGCAACTGAAGTATCTCATTAGCCAACAGGTTCAACAGAGATTAGGAAATGTAATGCCTGAAGAAGCTCTTTCTTATATAATGAAAGAAAATCCTAAAATAATGGAAGTGCATATATCATTAAAAAAAGATGCAAAAGTAGGTATAGAAAAACCTAACTATGGAATCATCCCGGAATTTGCAGATCTGGAACCAATTAAACTATTTAGGAAGAATATTAGTTTTAATTTATCAACCGCTTATGAGAGAGAAGAAATTATAGAAGAAGCATTGCAGGCTATATACTCTGAGAGAAAAAATATTCTTTTTGTTGGTGATTCAGGAACGGGAAAAACAAGCATAATACAGGATGTCATAAAAAGTGTTAGTCGGAATCAAGGAAATATAAGAAATGCAGGTGCTTCCTCAGGAACTTTATTTTTTGACTCGACTAAAAATGATGAAGACATACCTTATGATGATAGTGAAGACAAAGAAGATGTTCGAATTCACTTTTGGAATACGAACTCAAAACGTCTTGTATCCAATGCAAAATATCTAGGAGAATGGCAGGAGAATTGTGAAAGGCTGGCTGAGGAACTCGAGAACTGGAATAGTTATCTGTTTGTTACAGATTTTATGCAATTACTATATACCGGTGGTGAAACACCTATTGATTCACTTGCAGCTTATCTGAATCCATTTTTAAAAGAAAAGAAATTTAGTATGATAGGAGATCTAAGTCCGGGAGAATATGAAAAAGCATTTCAAATGTTACCTTCCTTTATGTCACTGTTTCATATTATATCAGTTAAGGAAATGGATTATTCTAAAGTAAAAAAAATACTAAATTATTATTCAAGCTATCTAAATAATAATTATAAGATATCAGTAGATGATTCTGCTAAAGAAACCGTTTTTGCATTGAGTAAAAAATATCTGCATAATGAAAAATTTCCGGGAAAAGCTTTAAGATTAATTGTAAACTCAGCAAGAGCAGCACATCGGGAACATATCAAAGAGTTAGATTCAACTTATATACAAAAAATATTTAGTTCTTATTCAGGATTCCCTGAATCCATCATTAGAAATGATGTATTGATAGATGAATTAAATATACAAGAATTTTTCTTTAAAAGAATAGTAGGTCAAGATTCAGTTATAAAAAAATTGATTGAGGTAGTAAACAATTATAAACTTGGAATAATGGATTCAGAGAAGCCGATTGCAACCCTTTTATTTGCCGGACCTACAGGGGTTGGAAAAACAGCTTCTGCCAGGGCTTTATCTGAATTTTTCTTCGGGCAGCAGAAAAAAAGAAACCCAATTTTTAGAGTTGATATGAGTGAGTACCAGTATCCTCATCAAATGCAAAGATTAATCGGAGAAAATGTATCCAATCCCGGAAAGTTAATTCAACATGTTAGAGCTAATCCATTTAGCTTGATACTTTTTGATGAAATAGAAAAGGCAGATCCATCATTTTTTGATGTATTATTAAGTTTGATGGATGAAGGAATATTTAGTGATGTATCAGGAAGGGATGTTAGTTTTAGAAATTGTATAGTTATAATGACAACAAATCTTGGAAGTCAGAGTAAACCATCTCCTGGTTTTGATATTACACAACCGGATTATAAAAAGGCTATTTATGATTTTTTTAGACCCGAATTTGTAAACCGTCTCGATTATATACTTCCTTTTGTCCCCTTAGATGAAAAATCTATTAGACGAATAACCTATATAGAACTTGCAAAATTGCAAAAAAGAGATGGAGTTAGCTCTCGAAATATACAATTAGAATATAAGGAAACTCTTATTGATTATCTTAGTCAGAAAGGTTTCCATCCCTTATATGGAGCAAGACCTTTGCAGAGGACTATAGAAAAGCATGTAGTTACTACCTTAAGTCGCTTACTTGCAAATAATAGGGATTTAAAGGATACCAGGATATTGATAGGATATGAAGAAAACGAGGTAAAGATAGAAATAAAAGGAGAGGATTTAACGTAGTACTAAGATAGTAGCATCATCATGTTTTTTATTATATGTATCCATTATATAATTAGCAAGATTTTGGGTTTGAAGTCTAAGCTGGGCTTGTTCCAAACGATGTTCTGCAATGCCATCACTGTACATGATAAAGGTAGAACCTCGGTTATAGGAAAAGGTTTGATGTTGATTAGATTCTATCTGCATACCTAAAGTACCATGGTAATTATATGCTTTAACTTTAGCTTCTGAGCCATAAACTTTAAAATCTACATTACCGATACCTATGTATTCAATAGCTTGATGAACAGGTATAACTTTACAAATTGAAATTGCAGCTCCTCTTGTATTATTTAATAATTTATGGAGTTCGTCAATAATCGTGGGTAAAGGAAGATAAAAGAAAATTTTTAGAAAATTATAAGCCTTTTTAGCAACAAGAGCTGCTTCATCACCATGTCCAAGAGCATCTATAACGCTAAAGAAGATATATTCAGGTAGGGTTTTAATGAAAAATATATCGCCATTTTTGTTTTCACCAAGTCTTGGTTGAGAAATCGCTGATACTTTCATAAAAGAAGGGATATCTACCCATTTTCTAACAATAATTTCAGTTCCAAGCATAGAGTGATTGCTTTTTTGGGAATTAACCTGAAATTCATCCATTAAATGATAAATTGTATAAAGACCTGCCCCAAGAGATTCTCCTATGAGTGCAGGAGTTTTTTTTTCTACTTTTTCAATTATATTATCAAAGCCCGGTCCATCATCAAGTGCAGAAATTTCAATACCTTTATATTGCAGAAATGAAATTTTACTAACCTTTAATATTCCTTTCTTTGCATACTTTACAATATTCATTCCTAATTCAGAAACGACGAGTTCAATCTTTTCTAATTCAGAATCTTCGAATCCAACTGAAACTGCATAATTTCGAATCGAATTCCTGGCGAATAATACATTATATTCTTCAGTTATTTTAATGGATAAAGGTTTTTCAAAAAAAACGTTAATCAAAGCCATTTAATAATAATTACTTCTGTCCCTATAGATACCTGTGACTTGATATTAAAATCATCACTAAGTTTTTGAGCTCCTACTAATCCAAGACCTAAAGAACCTACTGTGCTGAATCCTTCCGTTAAAGCTTGATTTAAATTTTTTATTCCGGGTCCTTTATCTGAAACGATACATTTGATTCCTTTTTTGGTACCGGATGAAAGACTCAATATTACCATTTTACCGTCTTTAGCATGTATTATTACATTTCTAACCAATTCAGAGATTGCTGTAATGAATTTTGTCTGCTCAAGTACCGGAAAACCATATTTATCCATTATATCCCTGGCTTTTTTCCTGGCTAATAATACATCTTCAAAAGTGTTTATAGGCACTTCGCACAGCTTGTCATTATTGCTCATAGTTATTCTTCATTTCCTTTGAAAAACTCCGGATTTACTTTTTCAAGAGCTTCTGTCAGATTCAATGCAGTATCAATATCTTTTAGGTTTAAGCCCAGTTGAATTAAAGTCATTACCACTTCTTTTCTCATACCGGTTAAAACCACCTTTGCGCCGATGAGCTTTGCCATTTTTGCAGTTTCTGCAAGTATCCTACCTAAAAAACTATCTACAATAAATATACCTGAAATATCAATAATTAAACCCTGGGCATTTTCTTTTTCTATAGACATTAAAATCTTTTCCTGTAAAGCTTTTGCTGCATTATCATGTAATTCTACTTGAACCGGGACTATTAGAGTATCCTTTAGTTTTAAGATTGTAACTTCTGCTTCCACATTAATTACCTACTGAATACTTTGCCCGGTTCTTGAAAGTGCTAGCTGCAAGCCATCTGCCAGGGAGGATTTGGTAACAATTCCACTTAAATCAAGACCAAGATGAACAATGGTTTGAGAAATTTTAGAACTTATTCCGGTTAAAATGCAATCTGCTCCCATTAATTTCACAGCTGAGATTGTATTAATCAGGTGTCTTGCGACCAGGGTATCAATAATGGGTATTCCTGAAATATCGAGAATAGCAATTTTTGCCTGAGAAGACTCGATTTCAGTAAGCAGGGCTTCCATCATTTTTTTTGCTCTTGAGCTATCCAGTATTCCTACCAGAGGAAGAAGAATAATTCTATTCCAAACCTTAACTACAGGAGTAGACATCTCCAGAATTGCTTTTGCCTGCTCTTTGATAGTTTCCTCATTTGTCAGGGCATATACACTAAAGACTAATAATAGAAGCTTATCAAAAATACTATTTAAAAAAAGCATATTAGAAATATATGTTTCAGCGTCGGAAGTCTTTAAAAAAGGAAGGATGGAGTATTTGAGTGTATTTGTGAAAGTTAAAATTTCATTTGAATTTATATTTTTAATTGCAAATTCTTTGATTAACTCTGATATATAGGTATTGAATTCGGAAAATTCCTGAGAATCCAAATCGTCACTTTGTTCTAGAGAATTAGCTAAAAGAATAACTGTATGTTTAGCTTCGTTATCTATAATTTCCTTACCCGAAAGATCGATAATTTGCGGGGCTTCTTCTGTAATACCGATTATCCACTTTTGGGAAATTTCATCAATATTAGTTTTTAGTATTTCTGCGATATACTTACTGGTTTGCATTTCTATCTTCTCCTAAACTATTTTATTTCTTCAATATTAATTACTTGTACTACACTACCATCACCCATAATAGTCACACCGCTAATTAGATTTATATGTTGTAACTGCTTAGGAACAGGTTTTATTGCTATTTCAATATTCTTTTTCAATTTATCTACAATAATAGCAAATTTTCCTTCAATTGAACGTAGGACTATTATTGGAATTTCTATATTTTGCACAGGAAATATTTCATCTATAATCAAATCGTTATATTCTACATGTGTATTATTTAATATACAATTGAATCGTTCGAGATTCAAAACTTCCCCTCGATAATAAAAAGCCAATTTTCCCTGAATAATATGAATTTGCTTTTTTGAAATTTTGATAGCTTCAATTACGTTTTCAAGAGGAATTGCAAAGTCAGAACCACCGGTTTCTACAATTAAAACTTTACTAACTCCCATGGAAACAGGAAGTGATATACTGGTATTGGTGCCGAGATTCGGACTTGAATAAACCCTAACTTTTCCTCCAAGACTTTTCACTGTTGACATGACCACATCCATACCAACTCCCCTTCCTGAAACATCCGTAACTTTATCTGCTGTAGATAAACCGGGTAAAAAAATTAGATTATAAATTTCTTCTTCAGATAAGGAATCTACCGGGTATGACATCATCTTCGCTTTATCTAATATTCTATCTTTATCTAAACCTTTTCCATCATCAATTATTTGGATGAGTATATTATTACCTTCATAGGATGCTTTTAAGGTGATAAGTCCCTGTTCCGGTTTGCCGGCTTTTTTACGTTCTTCTTGTTTTTCTATACCATGATCGCAGGCATTTCTAATTAAATGTACCATGGGTTCTGAAAGAGCATCGGCTACTTTCTTATCCATTTCTACATTTTCGCCAACTATTTTCAATTCTATATCTTTGTTTTGCTTTCTGGCAATATCACGAATTACTCGATAGTACTTTTGGAAGACCTGTTTTACCGGAACCATTCGAAGCGACATCACGCTTCTTTGCATTTCATTTGTTATTCTTGAGATTACATGTAAATTATCTTTTAAGGCTTTGGAAATGTTATGATTATTTACTTGAAGATCCTTAGAGTTTAATTCTCCGAGATAAAAGTCATAAGTATTTCTGGCTACAATCAATTCACCGATAAGGTTGAAAAAACTTTCTATCTTGTGCTCGTCTACTCTCATAAAAGAACTTCCTTCTATAAGAGAAATACTGCTATGTTTTAATTGTCTTCCGGATTCCATTAATTTTTGTTTCTTGAGAGCACTTTGTAGATCTTCTTCTTTTAGTTTTCCAGTCTCAAGCAAAATCTCACCAATTGGCTTCTGTTTCTTTAAAGCAAAATCCAGATCCTCTTTAGATATAATGTTCTCATCAATAAGTATTTGGCCAAGTTTTTTACTCTGACCGAGAAAGCCTTGGATGAAGATAAGAGTATCTTTTATAGATTCTTTGAGAAGGTTGAAGCGAATCGGATTCTCACTAAATAGCATTATAGAAGCATTCACGAGTGAATTGAGAGTTTGGATAGATGTAAACTTGCTTGAATGCTCAATTGTTTTCAATAAACGTAATATAATGGATTGATTATTTATCTCATCCAAGTTAGAAAGTTTAGTAGTTATAACACCACATATTTGTTCTAAATGTTCAAAAAAAGCTTCTTTTAAACCCGGACTTAAAGAGTAAAACTCAGAATCATTATTACCCTTATCTCCTTTATTATAAAAGTTATCTGAAATATTAGTAGAACGACGAATACGATTATTTATATTGATTATCTTGTGAAAGATATTATCAATACTCACGAATATCATTTCAATATCGACTTTTTCAGGTTTTTTTTCCGAACTCTTTAATTCCTCAATATAGGATTCAAGATCGTGGCTCGCTTCCACGATGTCATTTAAACCGAGATAGGAAGCGTCTCCTTTTATTGTATGTATATAGCGATAAATTTTTTTAAGTTCTTCTAAGGATTGGGTCTTCTCGTACTCAAGTAGGCTCGGTTGAAGATAATTGTAAATATCATCAATTCCATTTAAAAATTCATTTAAGGTATCTTCATCTATATTGCTTAAATCTATCTCGGTATCTATAGATTTCTGTTTTTCTTGTGAAGATACCTTATCTTCGAAAACTTCAGTAAACTCATATAATTCAATTAAGGATTCGTCAAAGGCTAATTCTAAAATATTTTCAGGTTGTTCGCGAGTAAGTATATATATTACCGGATTAAGATATAATTTACCTATTTGAAACTCAGGAAGAGAGGGAACTGAAATTTCAGTTAAACAAATATATTCTATAGAATTGGTATATATATTTTTCAAAAGGACAAAAGGATCATATCCATTAGATAACTCTTCATCAGTATAATGGAGTAAAATTTTATAGGCTCGCATACCAAAACTATATTTATCTTGTAGGTCTCTTAACACCCCTTCCGCAATATATAATTTCTTTTTTGAAATAACTTTTGTTTTAGTAGATTTATCCTCCGGACTTTTTAAGGACTTTTGCTCTCCGGTATATGTAAAAATACTATTTATATAAATATCATCAATTGTAAAATCATTTCCGGCTTCACTTTCTTGTAAAATTTCACTCGTGTAATCTAATAAATCAAGTATCAAATCAATTATTTCCGAGTTAACCACTATTTTATCATCTCGAATTAAACCGATTAAATTTTCAACGTAATGTACGAACTCTGAGATTTTTTGTAATCCGAAACTCCCTGCAGAACCCTTAATTGTGTGAATTGCCCTGAATAAAGAATTGATAAGTTCTTTGTTTTCTGGATTAGCTTCTATCTTAAGAACATTATCTGAAGCAGTTTCTAGTAGTTCTTTTGATTCAAGAAAAAACTGCTTTTTATATTCTTCGAGTTCTTTTTCCATAATTAACCCAGAATTTTTTTAACAACAGCCTGTATGGTTTCAACTTTGAATGGCTTTACTATCCAGGCCATAGCCCCGGCTTTCTTCCCCTCATCTTTTTTATCTTCATGGCTTTCTGTTGTTAGCATTACCACCGGTATTGTTTTAAATGCCGGCATAGACTTTATATCTCTAACAAAATCAATTCCATTTTTACCCGGCATGTTTAAATCGGAAAAAATTAATTCTACATCAGTATTCTGTTTTAATTTCTCTATTCCATCATTCCCGTCAATGGCCTGAACTACTTCAAAGCCCATTTGTTTCAGAGTAATTGATAAAAGTGATCTCATAGAGGAAGCATCGTCTAAAACTAAAATTTTTCTTGCCATACTCGCAATTCTCCTTATAGTTGTATCCCGTAATATAACATAATATTATGTAGACTTTCTGAGTTTCCTATTATATGAAATTCGGAATTATTCATCTCTACATATTTTTTTATAGAAAGTAAAAATTGAAAAAAAGTCGTATCCAATTTTTCTATATCATTTACATCTATGATTAGATTAAGTTTTTCAAGGCCTTTAAATTTATCAAACACTTTCTCCCTTACCTCTTCCACATTTCGAATTGTGCAACTTGAAGGAAGTTTAATCGTAAGTTTCATAATTAACCTATAAGGAGCTTAATGTGCTCCGCTAACTTTTCCGGAATAACCGGTTTTACAATATAATAATTCGCACCCGCATCAAAACTCTGAGTCTTTTGGTGTTCTTCTTCCTGGGTTGAAATGATAATAATCGGAGTTTCTTTTTCCTGTTCTCGATACTTTCGTATAAAGGTTAAACCATCCATGTTTGCCATATTAATATCACAAAGAATTAGATCAAAATTTTCTTTTAAAGATTTTTCTAAAGCTTCAACTCCATCTTCAGCTCCATTGACTTCGTAACCATATTTCTTTAAAATAAGCATATGATAATTTCTTACAACTGGAGAATCGTCTACAACAAGAATCTTTTTCATTGTTATTCCTTTGAATATACAAGATATTTATTGTTTATCCGTAATAACTTAAAGGCGGAAGTGATACGGCCCATAGATTCACTTGAGCCAAGAAAAATGTAACCGTTTTTGTTTAAAGCTGAATAAAAATATTCTACGGCTCTTTTTCTGGATTCATCATCGAAATAAATTAATACGTTTCTACAAAAGATAATGTCAAAATTATTTTTACTTCTCATACTATGTTTATCATTTAAATTCAAATGTTCAAAGTTTATTTTTGAACGTATATTTTTTTGAACTGAATATTTGTTTATAGAGGGCTCAAAGGAAAAATATGTATTGATATATTCCTCCGGTGTCTCTTTTAAACTTCTGTAATCATATATACCGCTTTCGGCTTTATGTAAGGCCTCTTCATCTATGTCACTGGCTATGATTTTAACTTTCCATTTATCAATATCATCAAGAATTTCATGGAGGATTATAGATAAGGTATAAGGTTCCTCTCCTGTCGAACAACCGGCACTCCAAATGTTTAGTGAGTAGTGATTGGTTTCCATTTTTTTATTTACTACATCTTTTAAACATTCAACAAAAGCTTCCAGTTGAGGATAATCTCTAAAAAAGAAAGTTTCATTTATTGTAACCTGATTTAGTAATTGCTGAAGTTCTTTGCCGTCTCTATCTGAGAATTTAAGATATCGAATGTAGTCAGAAATACTTGCAAAGTTCAAATCTTTTAATCGCTTCTGAACACGATTATTCATAAAATATGCTTTATTATTTTCTAATTTGATACCGCTTTTACGGTAGATAAAACTGGATAAGATTTCAAATTCGTCTATTGATATATATGAAGAGTCCTGTTTCAACTTATTTTCCTGATTGTAAAAAATTATAGGAGTTTATTTTCCTCTAAAAATTTATTTAATTCTAAATCATTCTCTTTCCATTCGTTTAGAAAAAAAACAATTTCCGGATCTTCCGAATCTAACAGTAAAGAAGCGAAGCTAAATTTTGATTCCTTATTTTCCAATTTGGGAATAAGGTTTTTTATAATAGGAAAGCAACACTGGTAAAAGTAATCATTCTGTTTCTCTTTCTTGATCCAGGAGAGGGCTTTAATTATATCATCTGCATAGATTTCGGGCTTCTCAAGAGAATTAATTAGTGAGGTAAATTCTTCATTTCTCTTTGTTCCGGCTAAAAACCTAAGAATTTGAGGTAGAAAGAGGAATTTTAAATTATCAATATTCGAAATAAGTAAATCGCACATTTTATTAAATATAAATTCATCACCCAGTATAAAAATAGTATCCAGAATGGAAGAGCGGAGCATTGGAATATTTGTTTTTTGAAATAGCTCTATCAGGCTATCCGAACTTTCCTTATCTCCCAGTTTGCCAATATATTCTACTGCGGTTATAACCACATTGACATCGGGGTCATGAAGGCAGGCCCGCATTACATCCAGAACTTGTGAGCGAGTGTGTGGATGATAATTCACTATTTCCATCAGGCAGTCGATAATTAACTTTCGCACTTCTCTATTTGAATGGTCAAGGTAAGAAGTTAAAAAAATAGCAGCCTCTTCTCCATAAGACGATAGAATGCTAACAGAGGAATTTCGCAAGAATGCATCCGGGGAAGAGAAAAAAGCAAAAAGCTCCGGATAGGAAGGAGAATAGTCTAATTTTTGTAGAGCGGAAATAATACTATTTTTTACTGCTGCTGAGTTTTCTATTGACAGTCGTTTAACTAAATTTATAGCCAGGTCCGAATATTTGGAATCTGCAATATCTTCAACAGCGTATAAACGGGTAGATTCTTCCGAGCTTGAGATTGCGAGTAGCAGTTCTTCTTTTGTTTTCATCTTCTATCCAGATCCTTTACCGCTTTAAGTATTTCATCGATAATCTTATAATTAGGGACAATAATATCTACAGCTCCTCTATCAATTGCTTCTTTGGGCATCCCGAAGACTACGGCAGTTTCTTCACTTTCAGCGATTGTGATTCCACCTGATTTTTTAATATGCAACATTGCCTCTGCTCCATCATCACCCATTCCTGTCATAAGAACACCTATAGTATTTTTACCAAAGACACTAAGTACTGACTCCATCATGATTCCTACTGAAGGAATAAAAAAGTGTTCGGGTTCCTGAGAAAGGCGAATTTGCTTTTCTCCATTTGGTTTTTCTCTTAGAAGTAAGTGGTATCCACCCCTACCTATATAACCATGGTTTAATTGAATCGTATCTCCGGCTTCAGCTTCTTTAATAGGAATTTGAGAATAGTCATTTAAACGATTGGCAAAAGATGTGGTGAAATTGGCTGGCATATGCTGAACAATGAATAAAGCGGCTCCAAAATTTTCCGGAATTAAAGGAATGATTTCAGATAGAGTTTTCGGTCCACCGGTAGAAATACCTATACACACTGCTTTTTTTACATTCGTATTTGTCGAAGAAGTTGTAATATTTTTCTTTTTAACAGGACTAACTCGGTTTGCCGGAGAACTTTCTCGAAGATGATGCATCCTTCTGCGAATACGATTAACAGCTCCAGCTTTTGCTGCTGCTTTTACCTTAGAAATGATTTCCTCTTTGGCTTTTCTTATGTTTAAAGAAATTGTTCCTCCGGGTTTAGGAACGTAATCAAAGGCTCCTAACTCAAGAGCTTCAAAAGTAATCATAGCTCCCTCCTGTGAAAGGGAGCTTACGATAATTACGGGACAAATGTTGTCATGCAAAATGTGTTGCATAGCAGTTAAACCATCCATTCCCGGTAGATTTATATCCATAGTAATCACATCCGGTTTGAGTTCTCTGGCTTTATTCACTCCATCTTCGCCATCTCTCGCAAGGTGAACTTCCATTAGCGGATCTGATTCTAAAATAGTTTTTAACTGTTTTCGCATAAAGGCTGAGTCTTCAACAACCAAAACTTTGATCTTCTTTTGTAAATCTGGCATAATCTTTGAGTTATAAACCTATTGTTTTTGAAGTTCTTCTTTTTCTTCCTCATCAAAAATTTTGTCTACATCCAAAATCATGATAAACCTTCCTTCTTTATCCAGATTCCCGACTCCGGCAATAAATCTTGTTTCAACGTTTGAGCTTAGAATCTCAGGTGGATCTTCAATAATATTTTTAGAGATTCGAATGACATCGGAAACCGAATCAACAATTAAACCTGTGGTTTTGTTTTCAATATCAACAATAATCACACGGGTTGATTCATTATGCTGAATGGACTCAAGATTAAATCGCTTTCTTAAATCAATGGCCGGAATTACAGAACCACGAAGATTCAAGATGCCTTCTACGAAAGATGGAGCATTTGGTACCCTGGTAATCCCTTCTAACCTATTTATTTCCCGAACATCAGAAATGTATAGACCAAATTCTTCTTTATCGAGTTTAAAGGTTACCATTTGGACTTCATCGTGTTGCAAAGTTTTCTCTCCTTTGTTCTCTGTATCATCAGAAATTTCTTCTTCAGAGGTATTTGACAGATCCTGAATTGACTTTAACAGCTTCTCATCGAATAGATGTTTCTCATCCAATAATAAAATTAATCTTAATCCGTCCTGAAGCTTTACTATCCCCTGTAAATTATCGGATTTCTCATGATTCAAAAGTTTTGGAGGTGGATCGATAATATTTTCAGGTACCCGAATTACCTGTTGCATTCTATCCACCATTACTCCAACGGAAGCTCCAAAAATATCAGCTACTAAAATTCTCTGATCTTCTTTTAGCTCATGCTGAAATACTTCCTGAAGATTATTTAAAATGATTAAGGTTTCTTCATAAGCTGGAATGATATAAGTAGCTAAGTATTTCTGGGTTTTTTCTGAATCAATACTCTGCTTTTCCTTCTGAAGTTTTTCAGAATGATAGATCAGGTCTTGATGAAGAAAACGTAGTTTCTGCAAAAGTTTTCCAATAACTTCACTCGAAGTGCGAATCGATTCTATCCAGTTCAAAGTTTGAAGTTTTTTGATGTCGCGAGCTGAAATAGATTCCGAATCGAGTGAAAACTGAAAGGCTTTTAACCAGGTCTTATAGGATTCTTCGATTTTTCTAATTTCATCAAGCCGATTTTCAGCCAGGGAAGGAAGTGAAAAAAGTTTTCGAATATCAATAATGGGCAATAATTTATTTCGCACGGATAATACACCGAGAACATATTTGGGAGCTTCCGGTACTTCTGTAATTCTACTGACTCTCAGTATCTCTCTTACGGATTGAATAATTAATCCATATTCTTCTTGACCGATTAGAAAAGTAACAAGCTGCTTTTCTTCGCTGATTACTTTTTTTGAAGTTTCCGCTGTATCAATAGTTTTTGAAATCTTTTGGGATTCAATTTTTTGAGCTTCAAAGTCACATAGAGTACTGATGTCTAACTCCATAATGATTGTATCATTCTTTTCTGAATGAATTACATTCTGGATAAATTTTCCATCAACTCCTGATGATAATATCGCGGGAGGGACTTCAACTCTTACATCTTCTAGACTTGCCACACCCTTTACACTATCAACAATAACACCTACAAGAGAATTGTTAATATCAAGTACCAAAACCCTTGAACGATCGGTAATATCTGAGACAGGTAAGCCAAGCCTTATTCTTGAATCAATCACCGGAAGAACATTACCTCTTAAATTAGTAAGTCCTTTTAAATACTTTGCTGCCCTGGGAACTTTTGTAATTTCAGGATAACGCACAATTTCTTTTATCCTGTGAATCCCAATGCCAAATAACTCTTTATCTATAAAAAACGTGGCTATTTGAGTTTCGTTCCGTTTAAGGTTCTCCTTTTCCATTACTGTTTCCATAGCTGGCACCTAACTTTGCAACTCGTCTGCTAAAGCTGCAATTTCTTCAATGGCTTCGGAAAGTTCCTGTAAACCTTTGGCCTGTTCTTCTGAGGCAGAAGATGCTTCTGTAATGGATTTAACTGCTTCTTCAGCAGCAGCGCTTATATTGTCGATAGCTTTCTTGGCTTCTTCGTTTGCCTGTTTTGCTTCCTGGGCATTTTTTACCATTTCGCCCATCTGGTTTTCGATGGTTTTTATATCGGCTTCGATCAATTCGAGATTTCGGGTGGACTCTTTTGCCTTGGCTACTTCAGTCTGTGATAGATTCGCTGCGGTCTCAACGTTTATTGCACTTGTATCTACTAATAAGGAAAGAGAGCGAACCAAATCCTTAATCTGATCGGCACTCTGGGATGATTCGGTTGCAAGATTTCTAATATCTCCGGAAACAACAGAGAAACCTTTTCCGTGTTCTCCGGCTCTGGCCGCTTCTATAGATCCACTAACAGCCAGCATATCAGTTTTTATGGTTACATTAATGATGGTTTCGACAATTTTATCGATAGCCAGGGTTTTCTCACTTAAAGTTCTTATACTCTTAGCTGCTTCAAAGTTCTTCTCGGTTGCAAGTCCTATGTTACTTATCATTTTATCTACATCGAGCTTGTTCTGAGTCAGGTTTATGGCTATTTCTTTTACCTGGGTTTGCATAGAACTGGCATTTTTTTCAATCTGAAAGTTGGAACCTTCAATTCTTTCACCTACTTCTACACCTTTGTTCGTTTCTCTACTCTGAATTTCTGTTGCTTTTTGAATTTGTTCAATAGCAGATGAAAGCTCTTGACTGGCAGAAAGAGCTTCTTCAATATTGGCAGAAAGTTGTTCTGACATGGATGCCAGTTCTTCTGCGGATTTTTGCATATTGGTGGAATTTTTTAATTCTTCAGCAGTTTGAGCTAACTCTTCTGAAGCAGAGGACATTTCAGAAAAAGCTTTTGCCTGTTGTTCTGTACCTTTACGGGACTGTTCGGCACTGGCGGAAATTTCCTCAGCACTGGCAGCTATATTTTCTGCAATACTTAAATATTCTTTAGATAATTCCAGTATGTTATTTATACCCACATTTGTATCATCAGTAATTTTTTGAAACTGAACCATGGCATTTGCAATTCCTAATATACCATTAGTTATTTCAGTTCCTTTTGCTGATTCTTCTTTGGCTGTTGCGCCTATATTATTGACTTCCTGTACAACTTTACGAACTTCTGCTTGAATATCAGCCACAACATCTTTTATCTGGTTGGCACTTTTTTCTGACGTTTCTGCTAAATTGCGGACTTCATCAGCTACAATAGCAAAACCCCTACCATGCTCTCCGGCTCTTGCAGCTTCAATGGCAGCATTTAAAGCCAGAAGGTTAGTTTGGTCGGCTATACGAACAACCGATTGAAGGATATTACCTACTTCTTCTGATTTCTTTTCCAGATCCTGCATCAGATTGGCGGTTTGAATTGCAGCTGTGGCTGCTTTGTTTACACCTTCAATTAAGGATCGAATATCGTTACTGGTTGCTGTTGTTAGGGTTTGGATCAGGTTGACCTTATCCATTGTGGTTTGAGCCAGATTAGAATTTATTTGTGCATTTTTTTCTATTTGTGTAGCGGTTGCTTTGGATTCTTCAGATGAACTGCTGGCTTCTTCAGCTCCGGAAGCTATTTGCTGCATAGCACGCATTAATTCTTCTGAAGCACTGCTTCCTTCTTGTATGCCGCTGGAAAGCTGTTCAGAAGCAGTTGCAATTCTTTCACTAATTTGCTGTTGTTTTGCCAGGGTTCTTGATTTGGCTTTTTCGGCCGCTATCCTTCTTGCTTCTTCTCTTTTCTGGGCAAACTCCGCACCCTTGTCATCATGATGAAAGGATGATGAACCCTTCTTTCCACCACCAGGTTGTTTTGCCAGTCCCTTACCCGATAGACCTTTTGGTTTATCCATAACATTCCTTCCTTTATATATTTATCTATTTCCAAATTATACTTTTAATTAGATTTTGTCTATTTTTTTTTATTTTGTGCAACATGATTAAACGTAGTTACTTAATAAATTATTAAGTAGATAAAAATGGCTTTTTTATCATTGAAAAAATGACTGAGTATAGTTTGTTTGCCTATAAGAGCCTGTCTGAAAATGAAGCTACAGGCTCTTGCAGCTTGCTTTTCTTTAATAGATAAGCCTATTTTAAGGCACGCTGTAAGGGGGGGAACTTTTGCTACCATATATATTATTCGGTATATTCTTGATTTCTACGATAGTTCTATCTTATTTGTACTATACTTTAAAAACGAATGAGCAGAAGAAAAATATAGAACTTCAAGAAAAACTTAAAAAGATAGAACTGTATCTGGAGAATGAAAAAAAATCAAGAAAAGATTTGGAATCGGGTGTACATAACATATTAGAACATTATCTTCGGGATGCTTCAGGTTACATCAGCATAAAAACAGCACTGGCAGAGTCAGAATATGAAATAAAAGATATTTCAAACTCCTTAAAAAATGCGAATGATACTGTAGTATTATATTTTACCGGCATTATAAAAAAATTAGATGTGATGCTGGAAGAAATAATCTCTATGATTGAAACTGCGGAAAAGGACCTGTTATCTTTTGTGTCTTATCATTCTTTAGAGAATAGTGAAGAAAGTATGACTTTAAAAGATTCCGAGCATAGAGAAAAGTTTATCTCCTTTATACAGAAAAAATATCACGAACTTCTTCAGCAAATCATTGATGAGTTGGTTTTGACCCATAAGAGAAAATTGGAAGATGTTCAAACTCTTGATAATATATTCAATAAAGTTAATGAAATTCAAAAGCTTTCTGAAGAAGTTACTGAAATTGCAAATGGCATAGAGCTAATTTCATTAAATGCCAGTATAGAGGCTGCTCATGCCGGTACCGAAGGGAAGGGCTTTGCAGTGGTCTCTAACGAAATTCGGCGTCTTGCGAGCCTTTCAGAATCGGCAGCAAAAAAAATAAAGAAAGAACTAAAAGATACAAATTTATATATAAAAGGTTCTATAAATGGATTGAAAGAAGCTATGGATGCGGAATCACAGTATATCAATTCAACTATTGCTCTTATACAGGATGTATTTTTATCTATGACCCGAACTCTTTTTAAACTAATTATAGAACTAACTGTAACTTTAATGGATATGATGGGCAATACCAGTTTGGGAATTAAAAATGACATAAATAATACAATTAATACTGTACAATTAGAAAAGTATATTACAGATCTGGAACAGAATGTATTACATTCTATTAATAAAGCAAAAGAAGAAATTTCTTTATTAGGAGAAAGTGATATACTAAATTTAACTGCATTGAAAGAGTTTCCGGTAGAGGAATTAGATAAGTTAAAAGAATTATTAAAAACAGTAGATAATAAAGTTCAAACCGGCCATATTGATGAACCGGAAAAAATAGAGGAAGATGATATTACATTTTTTTAGAAGGATTTAATATGAGAATAATTTATAGTATTATAATTTTTAGTATAGCAAATTTAATTTCTGCTTGTAAAACGCTTCAATTGATGAAACATGATGAACTTAAGGTATCAAAGAGGGAATCTTATAATTCCTTTATTCCGGCCAGGATTGATGAAACGAAAATCACGGAAAATGTTTACTATAAAATTTATCGTAAGGATAAATTAGAAAACAAGCTGATTCCTTCTGTTAGAACCTGCTACTTACAACATGGTTATGGTATGGAGGTAGCTATGTTAAAGTTTAAGAATATCACTTTTGATTATTTTGTTCATACATATTACGGGCTTGGCAGTATAGATAAGCTCCTGGATACAGCCTGCGGAGAAGTGATTGTGGCTTTTCAGGAATCTAACAAAACCACTATATTAGAGATGACTGAAAGAACTGAAAAGTTTATACGGGATGTAGTCTGTACTCCTCTGCGACCCGGGATGCCGGAGACATTTTCCAAGCGCTGTGCTTATATCGGTCATTCAAAGGGAGGAGCAGTTGCTTTTAATCTTGCCCGCAGATGTATGCAAAAAACATCTTTAATGGGAGAGAATACCTGTGAAGCACTTTCTGAAATATACTCTGCTACAGGAGTAGTGCAGGGGGCCCTTGCTACATTTGTTGTAAGAGGTGCGTATGTATCCAAAGATAAGGAAACACAGGAGCAATTTGTGAAGAGTCTCGGTTTTGGTTTGAATATGGTTATGCCTTTGTATGAAGACTATGAACCGGGTAAAACCAATCCAACCTGGATGGATTTAAGTCCGGCGGCTCCAATGGAAAATAATGTTCCCCTGTATGTTGTTAATAATATACCTCTAAAAAAAGAGGGCTGGTTAAAGGCAGATTTTGCAGCTTCGGGTGTTCGCTACAAATTTAGTGGAGGTAAGAGAGATAGACTTCTTTCATGTGGAGAAAAACGTAGCTTTGAATATAATTATACAGCCTGTCGATTATTCGGAAAAAATGTAAAGTATCTACATTATGATAAACTTCAACCTGCATTTGAAGAAGGTTTGAATGCTGCTAAAAAAGATCCAAATTTTTCTTATAAACGAGATCCTTATTTATCTGAAATGAACTGGGAACGCTACCAGGTAGGAGATGGTCTGGCTGATTATTATCTTTCTCTTAATGCCTGCTGGAAAGGCCTGGATGTAAGTGAAAAAAGAGCAGTAAAAAGTTGTAAAACTTTCTATACACTAAATCATCTTTCAACTGCGGGTGCATCGGATGAAGCACTTCTGGATATTATTTTCCAACTAAGAAATTAAAGATAGTCTACAAAAAATATCTCGGAATTTAAAAAAAAGGAGATTATTAGGTAAAATATCCACTTACAAAAAGTCATTTCTGCGCTTTTGAAACCTATTATAGTATAGGAGCAAAAATGAAAACAAAGGTAAAATCAAATACGATAGTGAATGATTGGCAGAGTGAGGATTGGAAAGAATTGCGTTTTCGGAAAAAAGAATTTTTAGATATACTGAGGGTTCTGAACCGTTTTTATGCCATGCAAGCGGTAAAGACGAAATCAAACTCATCCTATTTATTTCGGGAGGAACTGGTGAATATGTCTGATGAAAGCTTTAGAGTATATTTAAAACGTTTTGGAAATTATGAGTATCTTGTGACTGCTGAAATTATAGAGGGCAATTCTTCCAGAATGGATAGCTGGATTCATGTGGATGGAATTAAGCAGGAAAGGGATGAACTGCTGAGCCAGGGAAATTTAAGCCATCCGGTTCACGCTGTTATTTCTTTGAGTGATTTGTATTCGGGGGCCTGTGAAGAAACGCCGGAAGGATTTGAACTTCCTTCTATCCTCGATTAGAAAATAGTCCCATCTGTATTAAATACGGATGGGATTTAAAGCTTGAAAAATTTATACCTTTCAACAGGTTTAAAATATGTTTAGTTCTATAAGTATTTTATTTTTTGGAGTCTTATTCGCTGCAACATCCTGCTCTTCCTTTGGTAGTGATCCGGAGGGGAAGCATTTAGAAAAAATCCAAAGCTCTCCTCAGTATGATAAAGAGAAGAAGAAGTTTGTAAATCGTAAATCCAATATACTCGAAGAGATGAGAAAGAAAACAAGTCTCTGGTCAACTTCCTGGAAATTCTTTTTTGGTTCAGGAGACAGAGTTCCCGAACAAAAGCTTCCTGAGATAAAGCCTCCAGATATAGAAGAATTTTTAAAACCTACAGAAAGTATTAAATTTATCTGGCTTGGACATTCCAGTATATTAGTAAATTACGAAAATACGATTATTCTTTTTGATCCTGTTTTATCTGGTTCAGCTTCTCCCTTTTCTTTTATGGTGAAACGTTTCCAGGCCCCGGTTCTATCTATTAAGGACTTACCGGAAATTGATTATGTTATCATTTCCCATGATCATTATGATCACCTTGATATGGAAACCATACAACATTTTCAAACCAAGAAAACAAGGTTTATAACTCCTTTGGGAGTTAGCTCGCATCTTAAAAGTTGGGGCATACCGGAAGACAGGATGCAAGAATTAGATTGGTGGGAGTCTACAACATTCAAGAATATTGAACTTGTCTGTACACCGGCTCAGCACTTTTCCGGGAGAAGCGGGATGGATGGAGGGCAGACTTTGTGGGCATCTTATGTATTAAAAACTCCTAAACAAAATCTCTACTTTAGTGGTGATTCAGGTTATGATATTCACTTTAAAGAAATTGGAGATAAATATGGTCCTTTTGAACTTGTGTTTATTGAAAATGGGCAATATAACGAGATGTGGAAGGAAGTGCATTTAATGCCGGAAGAAACCTCTCAGGCAGTTTTAGATTTAAAGGGAAAGAAAATGGTGCCGATTCACTGGGCTATGTTTGAACTAGCTTTACATGATTGGTATGAACCTATCGAAGAATCTGAGAAGTATACAGAAAAATATGGTATTGAGCTTTTAACTCCGAAGTTCGGTCAATTGGTTTTTTTAGAAAAAGAGAATATATTTGAAAAATGGTGGAAGCAATTTGTAAAGAAGATCGAGAAGAAGTAATAGGAAACTGCAATCATGTTGAAATATTTAAAACAACAGATTATTGGTATATTTTTATTCACCTTTCTACCTTTTTTTCTTCTGAAAGCAGATTCAGAGTTTTCTAAAAGTTCTGTTCGTGATGCTTATTTTTCACCATACAGTACTGAAGGATATTTACAGGCCTGGAGTTTTCATTTTTATTCAGATAGACAGTTTTTTCAAATTGTATTTGGTGTAAGTCATCTTGGTCCCGGAAATCTGAATCATGGTCTTATGGTAGTACAGTATACAGATTCAAAGCCAAAGTTTTTTACGGAAATGAGTACTCAGCAGGGTCTTGTGGTAGATAAGAAACATTTTTACTTTAAAAGCGGTAAAAGTGGAATGAAGTATCGTCGTGGAAAATATAAGGTTTTTCTTAATTTACAAGAAATTAAGTTGCAACTGGAACTTTCGGCGAATAATAGGGGAAGAAAACTTTCTGCCGGTAGGCATTATTTGAAAACAGGAGGGTTTATAAAGTCAGACACGCTGGTATCTTTCGGTACTGCAAAGTTGAGTTATATTATGGGAAATAAGAAAGTAGAGTTAAAGGGCAGGGGTGGTTTGGAGCATCTTTTAATGAACCGGGAAGTTTATCAATTTTCTAAGGCCTGGGAAATACATCGATTTATGGCTTCTTCCGGTGAAAGAGTTTATTTGGGAGGTTTTGAAGGAAAAGGTAAAGAGTCAGCATTTTATACAATTATTGTAGAGGATAAAAATGGAAAATTAGTATATTCAAAAATACTGCAAGATAGAAAAAATAACTCAGACATCCTTTCTAAAAAACAAATTAAGTTTGACTTAGAAAATAGATGTGAAATGGAAGTTAAGTTGAATTCAAACTATGAGAAAATTGATTTATTATCCCGGTCACCAATTTATATTCGGGTGTTCATTCGCTTATTTTTTACAAAACCTTATCTCTATACATTTCGTTCTTCTTTTCATTTGAACTGTCCGAGACTTATGCTTCCTTTATATTTTCAGGAAGGCATAAGTTCTTATTACAGTATAGATAAATAAGATTATTTTATTCGGATTTTATTTCCGGAGGACTTGTGGGTTCTATACTTTTTAATTCTTGTATACGCCTGTCTTTTTCCGGACTTTGCCATTCTTTATCAGAAAATTCATCGAGGCTATATTCTTTCGTTTTATGTTCTTCTTTAAAGATAGGGATTATTTCTTTGTCCGGTTCGGTTGTTTTTGCTGATTGAATTATTTTCAAAGCTTTTGGGCTTGGATCACCAAATAATTCCGGATCAAAAGGTAAATTTTCTCTGTAGCCTCTCAGGCTGGTAAGAGTATAAGGACTTCTGGCTTCAGCATCGCGTAATATTTTGCCATAGAAGAGTAGTCTAACTTCCTGAGAACCTGTACTTAATTTCACATCTTCTGTAGCATAAGCGATATAGTTTCCATTTACGTCTTTCAAATTCGCTTGAATATTATAGCTTCCGCTTGTATATACAGAAATTCCGGCATAAATAACCAGGGAACCATCTTCTATTACTTCTCTAAAATAATTGGTAAATTCAGCTGGCTTTCTTGGTGATGAAAAAAAAGCTGCAACTATGTGGGCTTTTTTATCTTCCGGAGAATAAGTAATATCAACTTCTAAAAACATTTGGCCCCAGTGATTGCTCATCGGTCTCCAGGTAAACGTATAGATATTGTCATTTGCCATTAAATCAGCTCCTGTACCATTATCTGTATAATCTGCATTGTGAGCCTGTGTTTTTGTTCCATCCCACTCTTTGTAGTGATACATGGCATGATTGTCAATTCGAATTGGAATAGCTTTATTGCTGCTATCTCTACATTCCAATGTTATAACTATATCATTTTCCATTCCAACAATCGCCCAGGTTTTTGGTTGAAAATGGCAACGATAACCATTAGGTTTTTTAGATGTTGGTGTATCAAACATAGTTACTGCATCGAGATCAATTTCATAGGGTCTAATAAGGTCATGGTTATTATTATCTATGGGTCGAGAATTTGGAGGATATTTGGCCCATTCCTGATATTGTTGAAGTAAGAATGCAGGTGTTACCCCATCATCTCCGAATCCCGGTGGACCACCAAAAGGATCCTTCGATTTACTACCATTACTTCCTCCTCCAAGGGTAGGGTCTGAATTTTTTGACATTACTTTGTTGTTCTTAGAATTCTTATTTTGACCCTTGGGTGATTTGTTCCAATCCATTATGAAAAAGACAATTAGAAGTAATGCTGTAACAACTCCTGTAAAAAGTAATATTAGTTTCTTGTTATTCATGTGTATTCTCAATTCCTATATAAGTTATGCTTATCTCAAAATTTAGAAATGACTTTTATCGGATATTACAACCGAGAAAAGATATTTCTATTGACTTAGATCCAATTATCTTCTGTATTCTAATTTTTGAAAAGTCTTTTATTCCTGTTTATTGACCTTCGGTTCAAAAAATGGAAACTCCAGGATGACTCTGTAACCTCCCTTTACTTTTCCCTTTTCAATTCTCCAATTGTTTCCAAAAGCTTCCTGGAATCTTGCTTCAACATATTTAAAACCGGTACCTGTACTTTTTTGCTTTGTAGGTTTGCTTATTTCTTCACTATCATTAAAGAGTTCTAATTTTACCTTCGTTTTATCATTATATATAAAAAGAATAAATAAACCACTATCTTTCGTTGCATATCCATGACTTAATCCATTTTCAATAAGAGTTAATAGGCTAAGAGGAGGGATTTGGATGTGTTCAGGTTTTCCATTGAGTTTAAACTTAAATTCTTTTTCTTTTCTGTAACTCATAATACTTAAATGGTTTTTACAGATTTCAATTTCACTTTTTAAGGATGATAAACGAGATTCGGAAACTCTTATGGTTTCACGTAATTCATCAACAAGGTTATAGAGTAGAGTGTTAGCTTTTTTAGGATCTTCTTCTACGAGAGTAATAGCAGTTTGAATTGAATTCATTAGAAAGTGAGGATGTATGTTTTTTTTTATCAATTCAAGATTTAATCTGGATACTTTTGAGAGTAGTTCTTCGGAACGATTCAGGGTATCCACGAAATGATTGGCTAATAGGCCTATGAGTCCGAATACAAATAGAGAAAGGCTGTAACTTGTAATCCTGATACTGTTGATAACATTCAAAGAAACTAAAATATCATTAATAGCAGCTATTACCATACTTAAAAGACCGAGTCCTAGATACAAACCTTCCCGGGTTTTTTTTACAACATAATGATAAACGTAAAAAACTAAAAATGGTAAAAATAAAAGAAAGGAGACTTGCCAGGCAAAAAGACTGGTATTAACCAGGGTAATATCACCAAAAATTACAGGGATACAAAATGAAAAGGATACAAGAAAAACAATTATCTCAGTTTTTCCAACTCTATCTCGAAAGTATTTTCCTAAAAATAATAAAAAGCAGGGGGTAATTAGAAAGAGACTAATGAATTCTAATTTTCTATGAAGAAATATTGCATTACCAAAAATAGAATCTCTTAATTGACTATCAGCAAGGAAAATATAGGAAGAGAAAACTAAAATAAATAAAGCCAGGAAAATATGATAAATGTCTTTCCTCCTTCTGAAGTATAAAAAAATGTGATAAGTCGCAGCTATTAAATATAGTAGAATGAATGAGATTAGGATTAACTCATTGATGAAAAAATCTAATAAAATTACATCAGATGTTCCGAGTTTGAATGCATCAAAGGCTCTAATAGGGAATTTGCCGGGAATAGAATATAGTCTTACCGTAATGTAATTTGTTTCACCATATTTTAAATAAGAATCAGGAAGAATTCGCAGGAAAAGGCGCATAGCTCCCGGTCTATAGGGTTCAATATTTCCGAAACCTCCCAACTCATAACCATTCAAATAAAAACGAGAAACATCTGAAATTCTCCCGGCATTTATAGCGAGATTTTTTCCTTTGAGTAATAAATTTTGGGGAATAGGAAAGCGAAGTTCTACAAATTCAAGTTCGGTATCTGAAAGCTTGAGTTTCTTTGAGAAATTCTCCGGGATTTTAAGATTTTGAGTATCTGTCTGAAAATCACTTGCAACTTCTAAATACTGGATTCGGTAAAAATCTTCAGAAGAATAAGAACAGGTGTTTAAGAAAAAAAGAAGAAGGAGTATTAACAAGCCCTGCAAGCCGAATGGAATTTTTGCAAAATAAGTGTTCAATTTGGAATCCTGAGCTAAGGCTTTGGTACTACTCTTAGAAATCAAGAAAGATTCTAATTTTTTAGTGTATATACTTCTGATTATTTAATTTCTTCTTTCCATTCCACTCCGATAAAAGTTATATCATCCCTTGTTGAAGAACTACTTAAGAAATCATAGAGAGACTTTAGAATGATATTTCCTATAAATTGGGCACTTAAATTTTGATATTGTTTAATTAGATTTAAAATCTGCTCTTCTCCGAATTGTTCTCCACTATCATTAAATTCTTCAAAAATTCCATCTGTATATAATAATAATTTGTCTCCGGGGCGAAATGGCATTTGATTTTCAATAAATTCAGTATTCTTTTTTAACCCGATGGCTCGACCGGTTTTATTTAATTTGGTAATGCCTTCTGTTTTACTAATCATTACCTGAAAAGGATGTCCGGCTGAGGAGTAAGTAAAATGTCCATTTTTTAAGTCAACATCACAGATAATGCAACTGAAGAAAGTTCCGAGGGAATAGTATTTACTTAGAAATAGTTTATTAAGTTTGTCTAATACATTGGCAGTTGAGGTTTGGGAAGACTTTAAAACTTCGTATTCACTTTTAATGAGCATGGTGATTAAAGCTGCTTGAACTCCGTGTCCGGTTGCATCAGCAAGAAAAATTCGTATTATTCCTGATGGTAATTCGATAATATCAAAAATATCTCCACCTACCTCTTCAATAGGGATATACTGAAAGGTAAATTTCAAATCTTGAATAATTTGAAAGTTCAAAGGAAGTAGTTTTTCCTGTATTCTCTTGGCAAAGTTTAAATCAAAGCGTATTTGTTTTAAGGTATCATTTAAAGTAGAGTTTAGATGTTTTAGAATTTCAGCTTGCTCTGCAATCTGGGTTTTTTGAATTAGAAGCTGTTCTTGTATTTGTTTTTCAAGTTCAACTTTTTTTCTTTTATCTATTTCTTCTTTAAGATGGTTTTCTTTTTCACTAAGTTCTTCTTTTAAAAGTAGATTATGGTTGTGAAGTTCATAGGCTTCTAGAGACCGTTTTATTGTAAGTTTTATTTCATTGGGTTCAAATGGTTTTATAATAAATTTGTAGATATTTCCCTTATTAATGGCATCAATTATATCGTCCTGATCGATATGAGCGGTAAGTATAATTCTAATTGCAAAAGGGATAAGGGAGATTGATTTCTCTAAAAATTGGATACCATTTAAATGTGGCATCCTTTGATCTGTAATAATTAATTGAATAATATTCGGATTTGGTAATTTGAGGAGTAGTTCTAAAGCTTCCTGGCCATCTGATGCTTCTAATAAATTGTAACTGCTGTCTAAACATTTTCTAAGTGCTCTTAAATTGGACTCTTCATCATCTACAATTAAGATGGTGTATTTTTTCTTTAGATTTTGATAATTGAATTTTTCAAGTGCATCTTTGTTTATATTCAATGACATATTATTTTCCTTAATTTGCTACATCCTTTCTTCTAAGTTGATGGACCTCTACAGACTTTCCGGAGTATTTGTTAGAGGTAATGTAACACAAAAAGAAGAACCCTGACCCGGTGTACTTTCAATGCTTAAACTACCACCATTATAAGTTATAAATTCTTTACATAGTACTAATCCTAAGCCGGTACCTTTTTCTCCATCTGTACCATAATTGCTTACGTACTTACCTTCCAGTATTTCTGAAATTTCAGTTTGAGAGATTCCAATTCCACTATCTAATATGGTTATCATGCAAGAATGATTGTTTGTAGTTGCACTGACCCGGATAGAGCCATCATGATCGGTGAATTTGATTGAGTTACTTAATAAGTTTCGAAGAACAAGTCTGATTTGTTCTTCATCAGCTAAAATTTGTATACTTTCATTAACCTCTATGCTTATCTTGATATTTTTTACCCTGGCTGTTTCTTTAAAAAAATCAAAAACTTTTAAAATAATAGGATTTAAAAAGAAAGGTTTCTTTATCGTTGTTATACCTTTCATTTGAGACTGAGCCCACTGTAATAAATTTTCCAGTGTAAAATGTATAGATTCTATACTATTTTTTAGCTTTCCTGAAAGGTGGATAAATTCTTCCTTCGAAACATCTTCCGTCTGTAGCAAAGTTATCAAGTTTTTGATGGAACCTATCGGAGAACGTAAATCATGGCTGATGATGGCGAAGATTTTGTCTTTAGATTTATTAATTTTCTCTAATTCATTATTCTTAAGTTCCAGCTCTAAGGCCTCCATCGCTCTAAAAACAGTGATTCTTAAATCTGCCGGGTCGTAAGGCTTGGAAATGAATTTATAAACCTGCCCTTTATTTATTGCATCAATAACAGCCTCTATATCGGTATAGGCTGTTAAGATAATTCGTATGGATTTAGGTAGATACTGAATCGAGTCTGCCAGCAATTCGACTCCATTCAAAACAGGCATTCTTTGATCGGTAATTATGACATGAATAGTTTCATTTCTTTTTAGATTTTTTATAATTTCAAGTGCTATCTTACCATTTTTTGCTTCATAAAGGGTGAAGTTGTCTTCAAAGATTCTTCTGAGAACTCTCAGATTCGATTCCTCATCGTCAACTATTAACATGGAGAAATTTTTACTTTCGTTCTCTGTGTTTATAAGGGCATTTCTATTGATCTTAAGTTCCATATTTAAATCGGTAGATAAACTATGATTTGTGTTCCTTCGTTAACCTGTGAAGAGACTTCAAAGTGGCCGCCATGTTTTTTGATAATATTATGAGAAACGGACATCCCAAGACCGGTTCCCTGTCCGACAGGTTTTGTGGTGAAAAAGGGATCGAACATTTTATCAATTGTTTCTTGTTTCATTCCGCAGCCTGTATCTTTGAATAATATGGCTAATTTGGAATCGGATTCATATAATTCAATCAGTAATTTTCCTTTCTCTGTAATATTTTGGGTTTTGGATTTTATAATAATGGCCTGGCAAGCATTATTCATAATGTTTAAAAAAACCTGATTTAATTGGGCCGGTCTACAGTCAATCTCAGGATCATCTATATAATTTACCTCGAAATTCACATTATGATTGTATTGCGTCATCACAATTCTTAGAGTTGACTCAATTCCTTCTGAAATTTTGACTTTTTTTGTTTCTGCTTCATTTAATCTTGAAAAATTCTTTAAATCCTGAACGATTACTTGAATTCTTTCCGAGCCTTCTGTAATATCAGAAAGAGACGTAAAAAAATTCTCAAATTGCTTGTTACAATAGTCTAAAATCTCTCTCTCTTCTAATAAAAGTTCAGAAAGAAATTTATTGAATTTCTGTACGTCCTCTTTCATTGTTTTCGCGTGAACATAAATGAAATTTACGGGATTGTTGATCTCGTGTGCCACCCCGGAAACCAGGGTTCCGAGACTTGCCATTTTTTCAGATTGAACCAGTTGTGCCTGAGTTTCCTGAAGATTTCTATGAGCCGATTGCAGTTCAAGGTGGTTTTCTTCTAACTTTCTGAGGGAAATATTTAATTGGGTTGTTCTTTCTTCTACCAAGCTTTCCATATAATTATAGAGCCTGGCATTTTCTATAGAAATGGCAGCCTGGGATGATAAGATCTTTAAAATTTCCAATCTTTCCTGTGTAAATGCACCTTTAGTCAGATTATTTTCAAGATAGATGATGCCCATGAGCTTATTCTGATGAAGGATAGGTGCACATAATATTGATTTGGGTTGTTTTGCAAGTACGTAAGAGTCTTCGGTGAATAGTCCTTCCTTTGACGCATCTGATAAAACTACCGGTTTTTCTATTTTTTCAACGTATCTTACTATGGATAGAGAGAGAAGATTTTGTTTTTCTAAGTCTAAAGAATCAATGGAAATCCTTTGAGGGTAAATAATAGTTTCATTTTCAATCATTCCTTCTGCTTCAATATTTAAATTGCCGTTGTGATTTAATAGTAGAAAACTTTTTTGGGCCCCGGCGTTTTCCATAAGAACTTTGATCATTTTTCTCAATAGACTTTCCTGGGTAATCTCTTCTGAAATCGTTTGTGAGGCTTTCATCACAGAGTTTAAATCCAGAGAATTTTTATTTAAACTTCCCAATATGGAAGAGCTTGTTGAAATAATAGTCTCCTGTAGAGCCTTTCTTGATTCTGTTTTTGTAACTAATTGAGAATATAGTTTCTCTAATTGCTGAGCTTTTCCAAAAGCTCCCCAACGTGTATATCCATAATGGGCTTCTTTAAGATAAACAGTTGCAAATTTTTCCTGTTTTAAAGAAAAGTAAAATTTTCCTGCTAATTCATTTATAAGGGTTTCATAACGTGGATACTCATTTTTTTGAGCCTGAGAAATGGCTTCATCATATAGCCTTCCGGCTTTTGCATTTTTATTTTGGAGTCGGGCTATTTCTGCCTCCATTAGAAGTTTTAAATGAAGAAAGTTCACAGGATTATGCCTGGCCCATTTTTTCATTTGTTTATAATATTTCCGAATTTTTTTCCAGGCCTGGTTCTTCTTAACAAAGACCATTTGGGGAATTAAAACTGCATAACTTAGAAAGGAATAAAGTGTGTATTCTAAAATAAAAAGTGCACCGGCAAGAGACTGTATCACTTTTTCTCCTTCCTGACTATGATATGAAGCTTTAGCGAAGTCATCGAAGGTAAAAAAAGTAAGAAGCTGGTATAAATGGGAAATAGCAACACCTGTAATGAATTTACTTTCTTTCATTCGTTCCAGTCTCGCATTTTCTTCCTCTGAGGAATCAATGGAAAGTCCATTTCTTAAACTCAGTCGAAAGTTTTGATGGGATAAAATCATCTCCTTTGCATCATAATACCCGGTGTTTTCTATCAATATAATATATTTGTTATATTTTTCAATAACCATATCCAATTGACTTTCCTGATCCCAGAGAAGTATATGGTTACAGGAATGAGCCATGAAGAGAAAATCTCCTGACTGTAAACCTGCCTCAATTGCCCTGTTAAATAATGCGGGAAGGGTCTTCCAATGATGATTCCAGCTATGACAAAATATAGTATAGAGAGTTAGAGTTCTACATTTTCCTTCGAGATCCCGGAAGCGTTCGTTTAACTTCATTGCCAGAAGCCCGAACTCATTAGAGGAATACAAATCACCCAGACCTGCCAATAAGACAGCATAGCTAACATAGGCCGAAGCTGATTCGGGACTACTTCCGTGTATTAAAGATAAATTGGTCTGCTTTAATACTGTTAAAGCAAACAAGTTAGAATTTCCGGTAAGGAAAGCCGGGGGGATAAAATCTATCAGGATTTTCATTGCTAACTTAATTTCCGGATCGGTTATAGGAGCTTGATTAATTAAGTCTTCGATTTTACGTTTACCCAGATTTTTTTTGGTTATAAGAAGTTCTATTAAAATTGAAAGCATACTCGGTCGATTGGAAATTTTAATTCCAAGAAGTTGTAAGCCAAGGATCCCTGCATGATTTGCTTCTTCCATTTTTCGACTATAAGAATATTGTAATAATTGCATGGAGCGTATTTTAACTTTTTCCAGTCGTGTTTTCGAATGTATAAGCATTTCATCACTATGAACTTCTCCCTGTTCAAATTCTCCACATAAATAAGCACAGGCCGCATATTCCTTATATATATCAAAGGTTAAGTCATATTGAATATTCCAACAATCTTTCTTTAATAGTTCTTTTCCGATTGCCAGGTATTCCAGGGCAGCTCTGTAGGCTGTGGAAGCTTTTGCTTTTTTTGCAGCATTTAAGTTGAAGCGAACCAATTCTTCCCTTTCAAGAGGGTCTGTAATCAGGGTTCTCGCTTCATTCAAATGCCCTACCATTTCTATAAGCTTTTCCTCCTGGTTTTCCTTTTCCACCTGTACCTGCATAATTCTTCCGATGGCTAAATGAATATCCTTTGCTTTCTCCGAATCTATTAAAGAATTCGCTGCCTGCTGAACTCTATCGTGGGAAAATTTGTAATATACTTCAAAATCCAAATTATCTATGTCATTTTCTGATTTTGATTGAAATAGGTGGTACTGAGTATCTAAAGGAATTAGAATGTTCTTATGTATTGCTTCCCAGAGCATACCTGCAACTTCATGTGATGATTTTTTAGAAATTAAAGAAAGTGTTTTTAAATCAAATTGATTTCCTATACAGGAGGCAAGCTGAAGAGCTTCCCCTGTTTCTAAGGGAAGTTTTTTTAATTCGAGAATCATAAATTCTACTACATTATCACTCACCTGCATTTTTTGAATTTCATCAATACTCCAATCCCAGGAACCTTTATCATATAAAAACTTGATATGTTCTTCCTGGTAAAGAGTTTTTAGTAGAGTGTTTACAAAAAAAGGATTTCCTTCTGTCTTTTTGTATATTAATTCTGATAGAGTTCTCGTTTTTTCCTTGGGGTGGTGAAGTGTTTCTGAAAGAATTTGATTTACCGTATCTCCCTTTAGAGGTTCGAGAATCAATTTAATGATGGATTTTGTTTTCTGGATTTCATCCAGACAGATATTTAAGGGATGTCCTTCACTTACTTCATTATCCCGATAGGCCCCGATGATAAGCAAATACTGAATGTCTTTTGAAGTCAGCAGATTTTGGATCAGATTTAAAGTTGGAACATCAACCCATTGCAGGTCATCTAAAAAAAATACAAGGGGATGCTCCGGTCCGACAAGTGCTTTAATTAAGTTTTGAAAAGTTATGATGAATCGATTTTGGGAGTCTGTAGGATTTAAATCTACAAGCGGATCTTGCTTACCTATAATTTGTTCCATTTCCGGAATCAAATCAATGATAATTTGTCCATTAGAACCAAGGTTATCGAGGAGTCTTTTTTTCCAATACTCTAAATGACTTTTTGATTCACCAAGAAGTTGTTGGGTTAGTAGATTAAAAGATCGAATTAAAGCACTATAAGGAATATTTCTTTGAAATTGTTCAAATTTTCCATCGATAAAATAGCCATTCTTTTTGGATATAGACTTATGAACTTCGTTTACCAATGCTGATTTTCCTACACCTGAGTACCCGGCTACCAGTAATAGATTCGTGTTGCCTGTGGTAATATCTTCAAATGCCTGAATTAGACTCCTTATTTCTTTTTCTCTCCCATATAATTTCTGTGGTACCTGAAATTGATCGGATATATCTTTTAGTCCGAGTGAAAAGTCTGAATCAAATTTATTTTCCTGTAAATGTTCCAGGCATTGTAAAAGATCGCACTTTAAACCATAAGCCGTTTGGTACCGTTCTTCTGCTGTCTTTGCCATAAGTTTTAAGATGATTTTGGAAAGACAGAGAGGTAACTTGGGGTTTAATTTACGGGGATCCGGAGGTTCTTTTGCTATGTGGTTATGCACAAGCTCTATGGGGTCTAAAGATAAAAAAGGCAATTGACCGGTTAATATTTCATAGAAGGTTACACCCAGTGAATAGAAATCTGTGCGATAATCTAAAGTTCGGTTCATGCGTCCTGTTTGTTCGGGTGAAATATATGGCAGAGTCCCTTCCAGTATATCCGGGTTTAATAGTCTGGGAGTTACTCTGGATAACCTGGTAGAAATACCAAAGTCGATGATTTTAATTTGATCGGTCTTTGGGTTCCATATAATATTACTTGTATTAATATCTTTATGTATTACATGATTCTTATGGATTTCTTCGAGGGTTTCTGTTAGATGTATAGCAAGCCTTAGGAGTTTTTCTAACATGAATTTTTTTGAACCTATCTGATTTTTCAGTGATTCCCCGCCAAAATCTTCCAGAATCATAACAAAAGTGTTTTTGTATTTTTCCAGGCTGTAGGCTTTAATAACTCCTTCTATTCTTAAACTCTTTGTTAATTCAAATTCTCCTTTAAAACGGGCTATATCTTCCGGAGCGGGGTATTCTTTTTTTAATAGTTTTAAAATCACTGCTTGATTATCCGATTCGCGAAATCCTCTATATATGATTGTGGATGTACTTTCAAATAGTTCTTGTGTGATTTTATAGCCGCTTAAACAAATCAATTTATTTCTTCCTAATAGTTTTTGTATTTGAAGGAGCAGGAGGTATATCCTTATTTTGCATTGCAGAGTTCTCCGGGGTCTATTTGAGGAATTGAGAAAATAGGTTCCGATTCGTTTACCTGAAAAAGAAAGGTAAAGTCTCGAAAGTAAACATTCTCAGGAAAGGCTACTGAACCTTCTGCGGAAAGAAGACCGGGAAATGTCAGAATATTTCGGCCGGTATGAAGCTCAAAATAGTAGTCTTTCAGGTGACGTAGCTCGTGAGCTTTATATTCTTTATCCTGATCGAAAGCATCTCTTTCCCAGGCCTGAACCCTGACAGACTGAGGCGGATTAGCTGCATTTTTTGGAATCGTCAGAGCGATAGAATAGTCTTCCTTTCTCGGAAGAATGGGATTTCCAAATCGTTGATTTAAGCAGCCCTCCAGCCGAAAGCCTGATTTGGCTTTTGAGGAAGGTAATTTAGCGGTAAGACCTTTTAAACTTTTTCCATAAGCTTCTTTCTCTTCCTGTGTACCGGTAAATATTTTCCTTTCATAAACTTCCGAAGGAGAAGGAATATTTCGATACAGGATGAGTCCGACAGAGGAAAAAAGAAGAAGAAATAGTATTAGAAGTAAGGGGAAAGAAAAATGTGTTTTTCTACTTTTTATCGATGCTAAATAGAAGCCGGTAAAAGTCAGAAAGGGAAGCAGGACTTCATCATCCTGAAAATAACACTGGAAGAAACCTGCCACATATAAACTGAGGATTCCTGAAAAAAGAAGAAGATAAGAGTTGAATCGGGAATAAATAAGGCCGGAAAATAATTGATACCAGAAAAGAAATAAAAGAAAAGAAGCGAGAATTCCCCCGCTTGCCTGTGAGTGAAGAATATCGTGGTGTGCATGACCCCTTGGAGTAATCGAACTTTCATACCAGAGTTGTTCCTGCTTTTTTACCATCTCTTGAGAAGCCATTTCATGCTCGATACGAAACCGTCCGGGGCCTGCACCCAATAGAGGAGAGTTTTGGACAATTTTTAAGCTAAACCTATAAATAAAATATCTCTGGTTTTCTGTACTGTTTTTTTTGTTTAATTGCTGAAAGGCTCGCTTTAGCATCCAGTTTTTTTCAATCAGGATAGATGCAGAAAAAATTCCGAGAACTAATAGTGAAATAAAACTAAAAAGAACGATAGGTTTGAATAAAAATATTCTAAGAGTTCTGATGGAAATTAAAGTAAAACAAACAGAAAAGACAAGTCCTAACCAGGCAGACCGGGACTGGTTATAAAAGAAGACGAATAGGGCAGGTACTAATAGAAGCAGTAGGAAAAAAATATAGCTGAATTTACTTTGTCTGAAATTTTTATAAATAGAGTGCAGGCTATAAAAACCTATTCCGGGAAGAAATAGGCTCAAAAGGCCCCCGTAGGTCAGGTGTGTATTCATAAGTCCGAGAGGAAGGTAGGTAACAATTCCGAATGTGCGACCTGCTAAATGTTGTAAACGAACTCCCGGTAAAACTTTAAAACCATCCCGAATATAATAGGCAAGACGAAAGGGTGTGAAGAGAGAAATAAAACCGGAAAGAAATAATAGGAAAAAGGAAAAGAAGAATATATAGAGAATCAGTTTTCTTTTTTGCTTATCTTGAAAAAGTTTATAAGCCACAGGAAGGATGAAGCACATCCAGATATCGGAAAGCTCGGAAGTTTTTAAAAGTTTCCATGCTTCATCGGGATATTCCTGAAAATGGTAGATAAGAGAAGGAATGTAGCTAAGAAAATAAAATAAAAGTATATAAAAAGGCAGGGGAAGTTTGGGTATATTTTTTTGTTTTATTAAGAGGGAAGCATAAAAGAGAATCGATAAAACCGCAAAACTCTGAGATATACTTACCGATAGGGGGAAACTTAAAAGGAAGAGTAAAAAGCTATAAAAATAAAATTTCTCTAACATGAATTTTCAAAGAGGCCGGGATTGTTTTTTCCCCGCAGGCGAACCATCGGTGGCTCGCTTTCTCCCCGGAAAAATCGAAAGACTATTCGGAGAGTATATTTCCTTTCTTTTCATAGATATAGTTTTCCAGGATTTTCATATCATCCGGGTTAGAAGAGAAGAAATTTACTCCCATGCGATATACGTCGTAGGAAGGTTCGTAACGCACGATTTCCCCGTTAATTACCAGAGTCCTCGGGCCAATGGGGATATACATTTTTATTGTATTATGCTTGTGTAGATATTGAAAGAGTTTTTCATCATAAATCTCAAAACGCAAACCGGTAATACTAATGTCTACAATTTTTGTATTGGTGTATAGCATATTAAAACGGTTTCCCTTGATAGCAATTTTTGTAAAACCGTAGCTTGAAATTTCAGTCATCTCATGGATATACTCAGCATCATAATTTGTAAGGATATGCTTGTCCATGTGGGTTGTGTATACTTTGATATGACCGATTACTTTATCGAAGAGGGTAATCGGAGATATGATGTAGGAAACAAAAAAGTCTTTGTCTTCCTTTTTTTGAAAATTTTCCATGATGCTATAGGCTTCCATTTCATCACTTAAATCTGAAATTTCTTGATAGAATTCATTATAAGAGATTAAACTTGGATGATTTAGAGAACGAATGTAGCTATCGATACTGGAACAATCCTGTATATAAATAGAATTTAACTCTTTAGAGAGTAAGCGCCTTATGATTTCAGGTTCAAGCTTGTCTTTAAAGTATTTTTCCTTTCTTTCTTTTAAATTTGAGCTCTCGTATTCCCGGCTATCATACTCCGGCATCTGTGCGTTTTGAAACCAGGAGATAAGTCTGGGCACAATATCCGAATCCGGATTACTTTCTTTGTATATTACAATTTCGTATTCCGAGGAAATTCTCATAACGTAATCGGTAAGCATCAGGTTCATGAGCTTTAAGTTGGGCTCATCATATTTTATCTCACGAAAAAGATGGGTAAACCTTCTTTCTGCATAGATATTATCTCCTGAAATATATTGTCCTCCTTTGTAAGAGCGAAACAGGATGATAAAGTTCATGAAAAGGTCATCACAACCTACCCGCCTGTGTTTTCTCATTTCAGCGGATTGTAGTTCGGTAGGGATTCGAATCGTTACCAAATTGTCTTTAATCTCATTGATAATGACTTCAAAGACATAGAGTACGTTAATGACTTCAAAACGAATCTTTGCCCGTCTGGTACCCTGGTCTTCAAAACCGAGAACATTCAGGGTGACCGATTCGGCAGAAACCGTTTCTACTCGAACCGGCATCAGGCGTTCTTCGTATTCAATATCAAATTCGGAATTTTCGGATTTCAGATAGTAGAATAGGTGTTTTATCAGATTAATATCAGAACCGATGATGGTTTCTCCATAAATGGTTTCCATCAGGGTAATTAATTCCTGTAATGAGTCCGACCTACCTATTGCCATGTTTCTATTATCGACAGTTACTGAAACCAGCTTACTGCTTCAAATTAAAAAGTGACTCTATTCGGAAAGGTTGTCAATCTGAATATTTAAGGATTTAATTTTTCTATATAGATGGGTTCTTTCTACTCCGAGGATTTTAGATGTTTTACTCACATTTCCTTCGTTCATTTGCAGGGATTTGATGATATACTGCCTCTCGAACTCTTCCTTGGCCTTTTTTAGGTCCCCCTGCTGAAAAATTTCCTCGGCTTTTTTAAAACCAATGAGAGCATCTTTTGTATCCTTTCCTTTGATTGTATTTCCTATGGTCATAATGCTCAAACGCTCTACAACGTTCTTTAATTCTCGTATATTTCCCGGCCAGAAGTGATTGGTAAGGATAGATACGGCTTCGTTATCCATCATTTTGGCTTCAATTCCATTGAATTCAGCAATTTCTTTCATGTAAAAGTCGAGGAGCAGGGGAATGTCTTCTCTTCTCTCCCGCAGGGGAGGAATGATAATAGGAATCACGTTGAGTCTGTAGTAGAGGTCTTCCCGGAAGCGGCCTTCCCGGATAGCATCTTCTACGGGGATGTTCGTTGCAGCAATTACCCGAACATCTACCGTAATTGTATCGCTGCTTCCCAGCTTTTCGAACCTCTGTTCCTGTAAAATACGTAAAACCTTGGCCTGGGTAGAAAGAGACATATCACAAATCTCATCTAAGAAAAGGGTGCCATGATTGGCCGATTCAAATTTCCCGATTCGCTTTTCGGCAGCCCCGGTAAAGGCTCCTTTTTCATAGCCGAATAGCTCGGATTCAATGAGTTCTTCGGGAATTGCTGCGCAGTTAATTTCTATATAGGGTTTGTCTTTTCGTTTGGAGTTCTGGTAAATAGAACGGGCTACCAGTTCTTTTCCGGTTCCGTTTTCACCATAAATAAATACTCTGGCGTTGGTGGAAGCAGCCTGGGAAATCGCAAACTTAACTTTTTTTATGGCCGATGATTCTCCGATAATCGGGTCGTATTCGAGGATAACGTCCGGAATTTCCGTTTTTTCATTTTTCTTTAAAGCAGAATGGATAGTGTCCAGAACCTTTTGTAGGGAAAGGGGTTTTTCTAAGAAGTCAAAGGCTCCTTTTTTAGTCGCACTGACAGCCAGCTCAATCGTACCGTGACCGGAAATCATTACAACCGGCAAAGTAGGATAGATTTTTTTACATTCTTCTAAAACATCGAGTCCATCATCTTTTCCGAGCCAGACGTCTAAAAGAAGCAGGGAGGGCCTTTCCTTAGGTAGTACTTTGAGGAGAGTTTTACCATTGGCGAAGTCATCTACTTCAAAGTTTTCATCTTCAAGGATATTCCGGAGAGTTTTTCTAATTTCTCTTTCATCGTCTACTATATATATTTTTGATTTTTTCACCCTTTCCCTACCTCATTGATTATTCTATTTTGAAGAATTGGCTATTGGCAACTCGATTTTAAAATGGCCTCCACCCAGAGAAGTATTTTCAATACTGATTCTTCCCTGGTGATCAAAGACTGTTTTTTTAACGATTGCGAGACCGATTCCTGTTCCGTGACTTTCTTTGGTGGAAAAATAGGGTTCAAAGATTTTCTGACGAATATGCATCGGAATGCCGGGTCCGTTATCTTCTACACTTAAAACCACATATTTATGCAGATATTTTTTTTCTAATCGGGTTCTTAAGCGAATGATTCCCTGAAATTCAGTAATTTCCAGTTCTATCATGGAGTTTTGAATGGCCTCCACTGCATTTTTTATTAAATTATTGATGACGCCTAAAAAGAGTTTTCTATCAATAAAAACTTCGGGAAGATTTCTGGAAAGATTTAGTTCAAACCGAATGTTGGGTGTATCCTTGAACAGGTTTACTGCTTCTTCGATCAAAGGATTTAGAGGCTGGTTAACGAGAATGGGTGTGGGCATCCTGGCAAATTCAGAAAACTCTTTTACCAGATGCTCCAGAACCTTTACCTGTCCGATGATTGTATTTGTTCCATCTAATACAACATTTCGAAAGCTTTCTTTATCCTGACTATCCAGTTTTTTGCGAATTCTTTCAGCAGAGAGTTGAATTGGCGTTAAAGGGTTTTTTATTTCGTGGGCCATCCTCTGGGCTACTTCTTTCCAGGCAGCAATTCTCTGGATATGGATGATCTCTTCATTTTTGGTTTTTAAGTCCCGGGTCATTTGATTGAAAGAATCTATAAGGATTCCCATTTCCCCTTCTTCTTTCAAGTTTAGAAATACATCGGTTTCTCCCTTGGAAACCATCTGGGTTGCGTAAGCCAATTGTACGATAGGGCGCGAAATTTGTCTTGCCATAATAAAAGAGAGTAGGATGGAAATACCAAAAATGATGATAGTAAAAATTCCGAGAGATAAACGCAGGGTAAAGGGTACCTTGGATTTCCAGAGATTGGTCGCGTTGTAAGACTGTTCGGTAAAGATAGTATTATAGACGGTACTTTCATTTCCTTTATGAACTCGCTTTCCAACTAAAACCGAATAGTCAGTGTTATCAATTTTAGTTTTAACCAGTACATAAGCAATACCTGTTTTATAAAGGTTCGCAATCTGGAAAGAGGGTCTCGGGCTATCTTTAAAATCATCGACCTGCAAGTTATTGTAAATACTTTTATTTTCCATCACCAGTTTATCTTTGAATAGAATGCAAAAGTATAAATCTTCAATTTCATTCAATTTAATTTCAATAGCTACTTTTTGTATTTGTTCTTCTGTTATCTCAGTTTCTCTGAGTTCTTTTTTTAAAAGACTGAGTTTTTTTATCAGTATTTGCCTGTCCCTTTCTTCGAGCATATTAATGTTGTGAACAGCAGATTTCAGTGCGTCGGATATATCAATTCTATAGAAGCTCTCAACAAGTTTTCCTACAACATTGGAGGAAAGGAGAAAAATGGGAATAGAGGGGAGTATGGAAACAAAAATAAATGCAAGAGTGATTCGGTAACGAATAATGCTCCTTACTTTACCGGTTTTACGGATACGGCTACTTCTATAGACATAAGAACCTATGAGGGACAGAGAAAACAAAGGGAATATAAAATAGATATAAACAAAAATTTTATCAACTACATCATTTTTTTCCGAGCTATTGAATATAAGAGTTTCTGCAAGAACGATAGATATGAAAACACTAAAAAGGAAAATATATAAATCTCGAAGATAATACTTTAGTTCTCCCGAATGTAAACGTTTGAAAAATTCCATATTAAGCCTAAGTTGGGAAGTTTTTTTCTATCATTTCTTTTAATGCGTCCATTGCTTCTTCTTCCTTTTCCCCTTCTGTAGTGATCGTAAATTTGTCTCCTGGGGCAATAGCAAGCATCATTAAACCCATAATACTTTTTCCGTTTACTTCCACATCATCTTTTATTACCATGACTTCACAGGGAAAGCGGGAAGCTACCTTTACAAATTCAGAGGCCGGTCTAATATGCATACCATCTGAGGCTTCATTGAGTTCTAATTCGATTTTTTTCAATGCTTTTTCTCCTTCATGTGCTGGCTGATGTGTTGATTAAATTCCCTGGCTGCATGATTTCCCATTTTTTTCAATCTCTGATTCATGGCAGCAGTTTCGACAATGATAGGAAGATTTCTTCCGGGTTTTATCGGGATTTTTAAGACTGGAATTTTGACTCCCAATATTTCCTCACATTTTTCGTCCAGGCCGGTTCTGTCATAGTCGCTTTCTTCGCTCCACTCTTCTATAGTAATTATAAGATCTATATATTTCTGTTCTCGAACGGAACCCGCACCAAATATATCCTTTATATTTACAATTCCGAGTCCACGAATCTCCATATGGTGGCGTATAATGTCGGAACAGGTACCTAAGATTGAGTTTTCAGAATATCTTCTGATTTCGACCATATCATCAGCGACAAGTCTGTGTCCTCTTTCGATTAGTTCTAAGGCTGTTTCACTTTTTCCTACACCGCTTTTACCGGTAAGAAGAATTCCGAGTCCGAAGACTTCAATGAGAACTCCATGTCGCATAGTTCTTGGTGCAAGACTCTTATTTAAAAAATCAGAAATCAAACGGATAAATTCATGAGTGGTTTTATTACTATTGAATAAAGGAATTCCTTTTTTGGAAGCGTTTTGGATAATTATTTCCTGCGGGATATTTCCATGGGTAAAGATGATAGAATTTAATTCGTAACTAAAAAATTTTTCAGAAACCATTTCTAATTGTTCCGCATTGATAGAATTTAAATAAGCCCATTCTCCCTTACCAAAAATTTGGATTCTATCAAAAGCAAAAAAATCAAAAAAACCTGTGAGGGATAGACCGGGACGATTTATTTCTGAATTTATAATTTTTTTTCCAAGACCTGACTCACCGGCAAGCAGATTCAAATTTAATTCGGGAGTATTGTAAAGCTTTTCAACAGTGATGTTGGTTGTAGACATAGGTTATTCCTGTAAGGTTTTGATGCGTTTTCTTCTATTAGAGGGTAGGATTTTTAGAATTTTCCTATATTTAGCTACCGTCCTTCTTGCAATTTCAATTCCTTTTGAACTCATAATATCCACAATGTCCTGATCGGAAAGCGGATAATTTGGGTCTTCTTCTTTGACGAGATTTTTTATGATTTCGTGTATTTTTTTGGAAGATTCTTTTCCACCTTCAGTAGAACGTACACCGGAGGAGAAGAACCATTTTAATTCAAAAATTCCCCAGGAAGTTTGAACATATTTATTAGTGGTGATTCTTGAAATCGTAGACTCATGCATACTGAGTTTTTCGGCTATGTCTTTAAGGGTAAGGGGTCGGATTTTATGAATTCCTTCCCGGAAAAAGTCAATTTGAAAGTCTATAATGGAGTTCATTACCCGATAAAGCGTATTCCTTCTCTGGTTAATCGAACGAATCAACCATTGAGCCGAATTCATCCTGGATACAATAAACTCTTTTTCCTCCGGATTCCGAAGGCTCTGGATGGAACTTTTATACTCCTGGTTAATTTCAAGCTTGGGAATCCATTCATCATTAATCAGGATAGTAAACTCATTTTCACTTTCCTGAACAATAATATCAGGAACAACATATTCAGTTTTTTTTGATATGAAAAGAGTGGCGGGGAAAGGTTCTAATTTTTTAATAAGACGGGTGTATTCTTCTATTTTCTCAATAGAAACTTTCATTTGTTTACTGATTTTCTTATAATCTAATTTCTCAAGGTCTTCAAAGTGCTCTTCTATCAATAAGTGAAGCATTCTCTCTCTGGGATATAAAATTTCAGATTGTATTTGAAGAGTTTTTTGAATGGAGGAAGCACCGATGCCGGGAGGATCAAAATTATGAATCTGGTTTAATACCTTATGAATCTTATAAATCGGTGCCTGTATTTCTTTAGATAAAGATTCCAGACTCTGGGTAATAAATCCCCTTTCATCGAGCATAGAGATGAGAACCTCTCCTATCCTTACTTCTTCTTCAGAAAGAGAGGTGAGAAGTAACTGTTCGTTCAGGTGATCGGAAAGACTTTTAGAAAGGGGAGAAGATTCTATCATTCTGTGGTGCCGGTCACTGGCCTCAAAATCTCCCCGTCCATTTCTTCCTTCCATTTTTACAATATCGTAGAGGGAAACATCATTATTCCTTTCGGATGCTTTTTTTTCCAGACTTTTGGTTTCTCTAACAGAATATAACTCCGGCATAGTAGGTTTTTCCGGGTTATAGGCTTCTTCAAGGAGGGGGTTGTCAATAAGTTCAGATTGTATTTTTTCAGAAAGTTCGAGATTTGATAAGGGCAATAGTTCAATAGACTGTCTCAGATCCTGAGTCATGATCAGTTTCTGGGTCTGTTTTTGGACAAGTTGTTGAGCTAAAGCCATGTTCCTCTTATCTTAGAGAGAGAAATCTTCTCCTAGGTAAATCCTTCTCGTCTCCGGGTCGTTAATTAATTCCATAGCAGAGCCTGAAATCAGGATCTTGCCACTATACATTATATAAGCCCTGTCTGTGATTTTAAGGGTTTCACGGACATTATGATCTGTTATTAAAATTCCGAGTCCTTTTTCCCGCAAACTTTTTATTACATTTTGAATATCTTTTACGGCAATGGGATCTACCCCCGCAAAAGGTTCATCCAGAAGAATGAAATTCGGTCTTGTAGCCAGGGCTCTGGCTATTTCGCAACGCCGTCTTTCTCCTCCCGATAGGGTGAAACCTTTTTGATTTGCTACTCTCATAATTTGGAGTTCAATGAGGAGTTCATCTCTTCGTTTTACAATTTCCTCTCTGGAAAGTTTCTGGGTTTGAAGAACAGCTTCCAGATTTTCAGCTACTGTTAATTTACGGAAAATGGAGGCTTCCTGGGCCAGGTAGCCAATCCCTCTTCGTGCCCTCTGGTACATGGGAGCGAGGGTAACATCTTCCTCATCAATGAAAACTTTTCCGCTGTCCGGTTTTACAAAACCTACAGACATATAAAAAGAAGTGGTTTTTCCGGCTCCGTTGGGACCGAGAAGACCTACAATTTCCCCCTGTTTGATTTCAAAGCTGACTCCATTTACAACTTTTCGCTTGTTGTAAACTTTGACGAGGTTTTCCATACGAAAAGTCTTCTGATCTGTCATTTTTTCTCCACTTTTATACCTTCGGTAATCACAGCTCTGTCTGTTTTGGGATATAAAATAATTTTTCCGCAGCGAAGAACCCCATTTTTACCCAGCAATGCCGGTGCACCGAGTAGTTCCAGTTTTTCCTCTTCTTCCAAATAACTGGCGTATTGTCCACGGGCCGTTGCCTTTTCTGTCTGAATCAGAACATTACCACGGGCAACTACTTCTTTCAGGCTACCGAATCGCTCAATTTCTACTGCTGTCAGGGTACTTTTGGGTTCTTCATCCTGAAGATTATTAAAAAATTCGACCTTTGCTCCCTCGGTTATATGCATATAGTCTTCTTCTTTATTGTAAGAGTAAAAATTTCCCCAAACTTTGATTTTATTTTCTTTATCCCAGAAAACAACATTTTTCTTTGCTTCGATATTTTCCAGTTTTTCTCCCCTGGCTTTTGCTTCTTCGGCTTCAAATTCATAATCCGGTCTATATAGTCTGGCGTGTCCAAACATACCCGCATAAGATTCTTCCTTCTTTCCGGAATCTTCTCGGATCAGCTTGTCACCGGTAAAAATACTTACGATTCTTTCTTTTTTTTCCTCTTCTAAGACGGGTGTTTCTTCGGTTTTCTTTTCTTTTGAAAACTTTACCGGCTTGGTTTTATAAGAGTTTTGTAAGAGAATTGTATTTTCTTCGAGCCTGGTTATCCCGGAGTCATTATTGTAAGAAGCTTTTTTTCCCGTAATGAAAAGATTTTTTCCAAATATAAAAGGATATTCATCCAGATATAAGGTTTTCTCCTGTTCATTAAATGTGGCTTTGTTTGCATAGATTACATAATCATCATTTTCAATGATTACATTTTCCTGCAACTCCGTTCGAGATTCCGCCATAAACCTTTGTATGCGTGTGCAGGTTACTTTTGTGGTTTTGTTTTGCTTGTCTTTGTAGTAGAGTCTCGGATTTCTTTCCAGAAGAATTGTTTCTGTTAGTTTATTGTAGAGTCCATTTCCTGAGTAAAAAGTTACACCACGTTCTTTGTCTTCAACCTTAACACCATTTTTAAGTTCTCCTAATATTGCATTTTCTCCGACTATCTCGATGGTAGCTGCACTTAAATGTACTTTGCGGTGTAAGATCCAGGCCCCTCCACTTAAAGTGAATACTTTGTTTTTTATACCCATAATTTCTCTTTCTTCCTGTGTAAGAGAATTCCCTCCCCAGGAGGTTGGAATGGCTTCTTTTTTTGTTTCATCCGGTATTTTCAGAGTTCCGCTTTTTTTTAGTTCGAGGGGAGAAAGTAAATAGGGGGGGCGAATTGGAATTTGAAAATTTTCTACTGCGAAACTTAATGAAGAAAAGAAAAAGAGTAGTAAAAGTATAACTTTCATTGATTTAAACCTTCGTTGGCATTGTTCTTCAAAGGGTTGCTAACAGAAATAGCAGAAGGTTTTAAAATAGTATATTTATTTAAATTTTTGTCTGCTCGTAGACCTTTCCCCCGAATTGTTGTTCCTTTACTAATGATGGTAACTTCTTTATCCGAAGAGAGCTTTTCAGTATTTAAATCATAATGAAGCTCTTCTGCGATAATTTTGCGGTCTTCTACTCCATCTACCTGTATATTTCCATTTAATAATACAACTTTTATTGAATGGTCGATAATCCCTTTATCTGCCAGTATGGTGGACTGTTCCTTTTCTTTTTCGAATTGTTTAAAACGCAGTGAATATAAAACTGTTTTATTTTCTTTAGGAAAAATATAAGCTTCTTTTGCCTTGAGTTTCCATTTAAGTTTTCCTTCTTTATCAAAGGAATCCCTGGAAAAATTACGTATAGAAACTGCAGAACCGGATTCTTTTTCACTTTCAACTCTCTGTACTTTAAGCTTCTTACAGCCCGAGCCTGCAACTGCTAAAATGAAAATAAGTGTTCGAACAAAGCTTCGCATAATTTATTCTTTTTTTGTAAGATTCAGGGTTCCGCTTTTTTAACCTTCATTTGCATATCAATCGACATATCTGCTTTGCCTTTGAAAAGGGCGGATTCATAATAGAAGCTAAGTTTGGCCGGAAATACTTTTTCAATTTTAGGAACAGTTTTTTCTTCATTTTGTTCCCGCATTTTCTTTAAAATAATACTTCCCAGGTATTGGAACATACCTACCCAGTTCTCACCAAACTCGACTCCCTCAACTTTTCCTCGACTCCCGTTGAAGTGATAATATACTTTGAATGATTTTCGTAAAAGTTCTTGTTCTGTCAGGCTTAAAGAACGGTTAAAACGTAAAATAATACCCGGAGTTTCACGGGAATGAAAATATAGGTAATTTGAGAAATTTTCCCAAGTTTCATTTTCTTTAGGGCCGGGTAAGACAATTTTATAAAGTTTTTTATCTCCTGTTGTTTCCTTGCATTCACCTTCAGAGGTGATGTTATCGCAATAAACAGTTTGTGAGATTTCCAGCTTTCCCTGTTTACAGGAGAAATAGGATAGTAAAAGTATGAAAGGAAATAATAATAGTTTATTCATATATTCTTAATCCTTAATAGATTTTATAAAAGCTTCTCTCAAGGTTGTGAAAAAGTATTTCACTTCCTGCTGTGAAAAAAAACTGGCTGCTTCCGGTAAGGGATGGTACCGAAGTTTTTCATATTTATAAATAATTTCTGCATAGACTCCGTGATGTAAATAAATGCGATGAAAGTCATCCGAAGTTGCGGAAAGAATCACATTATGGGAAGATAAATATCCCGGGATAATTTTTAAGCTTGGATCTTTATCTATATTTTTATTTCGAATCTTAATACATTTTTTTTTAATATCAGGAAGGCTTTCCCTACTTATTTGTTTTTTAAAAGAAAAAATTCGGGTGTTTGAACCTACTTTGATTTGTAAGCCTTCAGAGCTATCCGGTGTCCATTTGGGTAAGGGATTACTTTCAAATAAAATTTCAGAGAAAGCACTCTGACAATTTTGTTTTACTTTTAAATAAGTTTCCAGACTCTCAAAAGACAATAAAAGAAACAGAGAAGAATTTCCCGGTCGAACTAAATTCTCTTTTACTGGATTTGTAAACAAGTTATCCTTCATCCGTTCCCGTAATATCTACACCTTCTATTAATATCCAGGGGACCTGGGAACTGGAATAGAGGAGTTTTCTTTCATGGCTTACTGCAACAATCTGTTTTAGAATATTATAAATATTCCCGGTAATAATGGTTTCTTTGATTGGATATTTATTTCCATTTTCTAAGAGCTGTCCTCCTTTTACACTACCGGAAAAGTCTCCTGAGGAAGAATTACTTGAGCCGGAAAAGCGATTTACAAGGATGGTTTTTGTCTTTGTATTTAGTAATTCAGAGAGGGAACTTGTTCCCGGCATTACCTGCAATTGTCCCGGGCCACAGTAAGGAACCGAGGAGGAACCGCCGAGGGCACTTCCATTGGAACGATCCAAACCGGCCTTCCTCGCTTCAAAATGGTTGTAAAAGAAGGTCTTAAGAACTCCTTTTTGAATAATTTCTTTTTCCTTTGTCGATACACCTTCCCTGTCAAAAGCACTGGAACCCTGGAAGCAGGGAATATGAGGATCTTCATAAATACTTAATAAAGGAGAAGTTACTTCTTTATTAAGCATATCTCCAAATTTACTTCGTTTCTTTCGTATCTGGGTAGCTGTGAGTGAGGAGAGTAGATCTCCTAAAAAGCTAAAAACACTATCCGGAGGAATCAGGATATTTCCCTTGAAACCTTTAATAGTTTGTGCTTTTAGGGCTCCCATACATTTACTTCCGAAGTCTTCCAGGGAATGGGTAAGGCTTTTTTGGAAGGAGTCCATATTTCTACCTATGGCAGAATCATAATCGAAGCTACCTATATCTTCACCATCTATGGCCATACCCATATACCCTGCAGAAACGGAAGCTCTGAGTTCTGACACCATAAGACCTTTTGTATTTGCTATTAGTTTATAACCTTTTCCAAATGACACATCTCCACTGTCTATGCTTATCTTAGGATATTTCTCCTTCCTCCAGTTAAGAATTTGGGATACTACAGAAACCAGATCTTCTATATCTAAAGAGTCTATATCTTCATGATATAATCCATCTATTTCATGAATCTGGGGAGAAGTTTCCGGTAGTTCCATGGCTTCATCCGGTGTGTTTTGGGTTTTTGCCAGAGATCTTGCATCCAGAATAGAATCGTAGATAGAAGCCTTATCATTGGTAGTGACAAAACCCTGACAGTGGTTTTCTATTACACGAATTCCATAATTGGTTTCTTCAGAAAATGTGGAAGTATTCAAATCGTTCTTCTCTAAGCTGATATCCATCCCGGTATGGTAAGCAGCATAGATTTCAACCTGTGCGATTCCTTCTCGTTTTGCTTTTGAAAGACAGTCTGCAATGAAAGATTTGGTATTCTCTAAATTATTTATAATTTCTTGTTTATTCATTTTTCTGTCCGCCCAATTTTACTTTTGTTCTTAAGTAAGGTCCTCCCGCATCGACTTTGGCCGGTTGACCTTTTCCGCAGTATCCGGAACCCAGATCCCACTGAAACTCTTTACTGACCATATCTACATCTTTCATGACATCGAACGCCATTCCGGATACAGAGACTCCTTTCACCATTTCCTTAATTTTTCCCTTCTCAATTCTATGGGCTTTTTGAACCGCAAACATGAATTCCCCGGTAGAGTCAGCCTGTCCGTTTCTCGGCCCCTCCAATAAGAAACCGCTATCTGTGGAAGCTATCATATCTTCAAGAGAAGATTCCCCCGGTTCTATATAGGTGTTTCTCATGCGGATTAAGGGAACATCGGAGTATTCCCAGGCTCTGGCAGAACCGGTAGGCTCGACTCCAAAATGAGCGGCACTTTCTCGATTGTGTAGATAAGATTTTAAAATACCCTTTTCGATGAGACAGGTCCTTCCTGCCAGTACACCTTCATCATCTACCGGGATGCTTCCACCTGCACCTTTATAAAATTCCGAATGGCCGCTGTCACATAAGGTGATGAGTTCGGAGGCTACCCTTGTACCCAGTTTTCCCCTGGCAACGGAACCGGCTAAAACAAAATCAGCTTCTACAGTATGACCGATGGCTTCATGAACCAATAGTCCAACAATGGAAGGGGCGAGGATAACTGTATGTTTTCCACCGTTTGGTAAACTTGAGCTTAAAAGGTCTACAGCAGTTTTACAGGCTTTCTCTTTTAATTCTTCTGCTGAATTATGCTTGAATAGACAATCCCAGCCGCCGGTTACCCCAATTGATTCTGCACCTACCTGTAAGTCTCCATCTTTTTCTGCTACTGCATTGATTCTGAATTCAGGGCGAATATAAGAAAAATAGCAATCAGCTCCATCCGTGCTAACAATGCTTTTTTCTTCAAAAATTTCTGCATAAGAACAGGCCAGACTCTGGATTCGGCTGGAAGGAAACTTATGTATATCGGCTACGTTCATCACGAGTGAGATTTTATCATCAAGGTTTTTATCAAGAAGCTCTTGAATTCCCTCACCGGGAAAATCTCCAATTGCAAATTTCACAGGAGGTAGGGATTGAATTTTTTCTTGTCGCAGGAAAGAAGAAAGCTCAGCACTTCTTTTTGCCTGGGAAATGGCCTGTTTGATGGAACTTATGCTGATTTCTCCTGTATAGGAAAAGCCCCAGGTACCTTTATGAAGGACGCGAACTCCTATTCCGGCTCTTTTTTTTACTTGACTGTTTTCTACTCTTCCTTTTTCTGCGGTCACCGAATTTGCCAATTTTTTGTGATAACGCAACTCAACGAAGCCATCTTCCCCTTTTAAGCATTCTTTTAAAAAAGCTCTCAAAAATTATCTCTCCTGTAAGATTCTTGATTCTATGACTTTATATCATTCTCTTATTTTCAATCTTTTTTTCCTGTATTTACTTGACTATCAAAAAGCGATTTATATGATTCCTGCATAAATGGGCGTTTCAATGAGTTTTATTCAAGATATTAAAATAAAAAGTAAGTTATTTCTTCTCATTATGTTTCCGGGTCTCTTCCTGTTTTTCTTTGCATTCTCAGATATTTCAGAAAAATACAAAGTTTACAGAGAAATGAAACAAATCAATATATTAATTCGGTATGCCGGGATTACGAATAATCTGATCCACAATTTGCAATTGGAACGAGGAAGAACAAGTTCCTATATTGGTTCTTCAGGATTATATCTCAATGAGCTTGAAGAGCAAAAAAAGAAGACAGATGTTTCCCTGAATGCATATGAATCTTTTAGAAAAGAAATGCAGGATAAGTTACCTGTAGGAATTTTCTTTGCAGATAGTTATCTTCAAGCTATCTCTAATATGCGATTTCGTTTTTACCAGAGAAAGACAGATCTCGATGAGGTCCTGGGCTTTTATTCAAATTTTAATGCTAAACTTTTAGAATCTATATTTGAAATTAAAAAATTCACACATGAACCTGAAATGGTAAATTATATAGCTACATTTTATTATTTTATGAATCTAAAAGAACATGCAGGAATTGAAAGAGCTATGGGTGCTTTTTTCTTATCTCAGAAAAAATTTAAGGAGGGAGAAAAACAGAAATATATAAAGATAATCAGCATACAGGAAATATCAGAACGTTTTTTCCGTATGGGTGCTTCAAAGACTTTTATAGACGAGTTAGATGAGTTTAAGAAGAAGGACTCTTTTTTACAAGTGGAAAGAATTCGAAATAGGATTCTTTCAGAAGTATTTACGGAAAACCCTTTATACTGGTTTAAACAAATTACGGATAAAATAAATGAACTAAAAAAACTGGAGACAAACCTTGCTGACTCTCTATTAGTGAAAAGCTATAATTTACAAACTCAATCTTTAAGGGGTTTGTATATACAGATCAGTTTTCTTGTTGGAATTTTACTTCTACTTTCAATTTTTACTGCTTATCTTTCCCGAACCATAACCAATCCTTTACATAATATGGTTAATTCCTTTAAGCAAATCTCTTCCGGCAAGATTCAAAAAATTGAAGAAACGAATAGACTGGATGAATTTGGAGTAGTTTCTCGTTCCCTAAATAATATGGTGGACATTTTTCAATCCTTAGTGAATGAAATTAGTAGTATTACGGGAGCTTCCCATGAAGGGAAATTGAAACAAAGGGGAAATGCAGATAAATTCGAAGGTGTTTTTTCTGATATTATTCGTGGTATGAATTCTACCCTTGACGCTATTACGAAACCTTTGTATCTTGCTTCTAATTATATGGAACAAATTGGAAGGGGGGATATTCCTCCCCTGATCCAGAATGAATACTATGGGGATTTCAATATTATTAAAGAAAGTATTAATACTCTGATACAAACTCTCAATAGATTTATTGAGGAAATGATGAACATGGAGAAGGAGCAGAGCAGGGGAGATATTGATCACTTTATGCCGGAGGGTGAGTTTAAGGGTGTGTACCTTTCTATGGTTTCAGGGGTAAATAAACAGTTAAAAACAAATTTATTAGAAGAAAAGAAAATTGTGGAAATTGTAGAAGAATACGCCAAGGGAAATTTAGACGTGCAGATGTCTGAACTTCCCGGAAAAAAAATCTATGTAAATCGTTCTTTAGATTTATTGCGGATGAATATGCTAAATATTAATGATGAGTTACATAAACTCTTTGAAAGCGCTTCGGAGGGAAACTTAAAGAAAAGAGGAGATAAGAGTAGATTTGATTATGCTTTTTATAGTGAAATGATCGATGGAATTAATCAGATGATGGATTCTGTAATTTTTCCCATTCAGGAAACGATAGAAGTTATGTCGGGTATTTCTTCAGGGAATCTGCATAAAAAGATTCAGGGAGAATATAGGGGCGATTTTTTTCAATTAAAAGATTCTGTGAATGCAACAGTAGATAAAATAGAAGAAATTGTGGGAGATTTACGCAGAGTATCGGATGAAATTGAAACTTCTGTATCACAGATAAAAAGAATTTCAAAGAGCATCAATGAAGGAGCTGAATTACAGGCAAGTAATACAGAAGAGTCCTCCGCTGCGATTGAAGAAATTACCTCAACTATTGTAATGAACAATGATAATGCAGCTAAAACTAATGTGATTTCCAAAACTGTATCTGAGAAGGCTGAGGTTGGTGGAAAAGCAGTTTCTGATACACTCAAGGCTATGAAACTGATAGTAGAAAAAACGTCACTTATTGAAGAAATTGCAAGCCAGACGAATTTACTGGCAGTAAATGCTTCGATTGAGGCTGCGAGAGCAGGAGAACACGGAAAAGGATTTTCTGTGGTTGCAATAGAAGTGAGAAAGTTAGCCGAAAGTAGTAAAAATGCAGCAGGGGAAATATCTGAACTTACAGACAAGAGTCTGGAAATTGCCAATCAGGCTGGTAGTTTGATCGGAGAAATGATTCCGGAAATACAAACTACTGCTGAATTAATCCAGGGAATCAGTACTGCTTCAGAAGAACAAAAAGTTGGGATGGAGCAGGTAAATATATCTATTACACAATTAGCAGATATTTCTCAGCAAAATCTTTTGTCTTCAGAGAGTCTCGGTTCTGCGGCAGAGAGTTTACAAAAGCATTCAGATAGTCTAAAGCAAACTGTGTCCTATTTTAGAAATTCAAAATAAGCTGCTGAATGATGAAAAGTTTATATCTCTTACGTCACGCTAAATCAGATTGGGATGCTGTTTATGATACAGATCACGACAGACCTTTATCCAAAAGAGGAAGGCAGAATGCTGAGGAATTAAAAGAGTTTTTGGAAAAAAGGAAATTATCTTTTCCTCTGTGCCTGGTTTCTACATCCAGACGAACCCGTCAAACCTTAGAAATATTGGAAGAAAGTAAAAAATTAAAGTTTTATAAAATACTTAAAGACCCGCAAATTTATGAAGCCAATTATACAGCATTGATAAATCACCTTCAGGAGATTTCGGAAGATTATGCAGAAATTCTTCTCATAGCTCATAATCCGGGTTTAGAAGAGCTGGCAAATGGTTTATTGCAAACCCGCTCTCTTTTTCAGAAGTTTCCTACATCTGCCTTTCTTTCTCTCCATCTGGATATTCATTCCTGGAGAGAGCTAAAAAACTGTGAGGCCAGGCTTGGTTTTTACTGGATTCCATCCAGAAAAAAGGATGAAACGTAATTCTTTTTTTTGTTTTCTCCCATTTTATTAGAATTTCACTTGAGAATAATTCTAAGTTATGGATGATTTTCATTAAGAGTCAAGAATAAATAAAAACCGGGGGCTTCTTTTATGACGGATGCTAAAATCTTTCGTTCAGAGAAAATTGAACAGTACGACCTGAAGGGAATTTCGGCTGTAAATTATAAGAAAGGGGATGTAATTTTTACAGAAGGTGATTTTTCGAATGGGGTTATGTATTTCATTATCTCCGGTCAGGCAGATGTATATAAAAATAGGGGTGGAAAAGACATAAAAATAAATACCATGAAGGTAGGAGAGTTTTTTGGGGAAGTTGCTATCGTAAGTATAAAAAAGAAACGGATTGCAACTGTTATTATTTCTTCAGAAACTGCCCGTCTTGCAGAAATTAATAAAGATACATTTAGCAGTATTGCTAAAAACAGCACTAATTTTTTAATGAAACTCATGAAAACAGCTATTACCCGTTTAAAATCTGCCGAAAGCAAGGTGGATAGACTGGTAAACTACAAACCTGTATTCATGAAAGAGCATCTAAAATTACCTCTCAATGAAGTGGGAAGTATTGATATTCTGGACTATGTTGGTTTTGCCGCCAGCAGTACATATTTTAAAGGTCAGAATATTTATGCTTTCGGTGAGAAATCTAATGGGGAAATGTATTTTTTAATTTCAGGCGAATTGTCTATCCTTAAAAATAATACAGATATTCCCATGGAAATTACGGTTTTACAAGCCGGAGAACTATTTGGAGAGTTGGGTCTTGTCAGCGAAGAAACCAGGAGTTCTACCGTAAAAGTGAAATCCGGTGAAGCCCAGATTGTTTCTCTTGATAGGCGTTCCTTTATTAAAATATGTAAAACGAATCCTACCTTCTTATTTGGAGTTGTGAGGATGATTCTCGCCAAACTTACCCAGATGGAAGATAAGATTGCTTATCTTGAAAAAGAAACAGATAATCTTCAGTAGGTAAAATCTACAACAGCAGTTTCTAATTTCACTTCTCCGATGAAGTCCGCCACTTTCTTGTGTTCAGGGTGTTCCTGATAGTCTTTTAGTGCTTCCATATCTTTGTGCTCGGTGATGAGCACAAGGTCAAAAGCTACAGGTCTTGTGCTGAAATTTAAACCTACCTGCAAAGAAGAAATCGCTGTAATTTTCTCTTTTAAAGCTTCCAGGAGTTCCTTCGCTTTTTGAATATTTTCTTCTTTTGTACCCTGCTTTGTATCTTTTACTTTCCACATTACAACATGCTTAACCATTTCCAACTCCTATTTTCTAAGTTCCATACCCTGTTTTGTAGCTTCCTGAATAACCAGGTTTGATATTTCCTGAATTCTTTCCGAGGTAAAGGTTTTATCATAGCGAATCAGGTTTAATCGATACATCACAGACTTTTTGCCCGGACCGGGATTTTCTCCCCTGTATATATCCTGAACATGAATTGACTTCAGTTCTTCGATGTTTTGTTTTTTTACGAGTTCCGCTAAATCGGCTGTGCTTCTTTCTTCTTCCATTACAAAGGATAGATCAATTTCTCCACCGGGATAAACCGAAGGTGCTTTGAAGGTATTTTTGACCTGGTAAGCTTCATAAGCTTTCAGTAAATTATGAAAATTGATTTTACCGAGGATGATTCGTTTTTTTAGACCGAAGCTTTCATTCTTTCCGGGATGGATATAGCCCAGTTCTGCTATTTCTTCATTGTCTATGAGGATTTTTAGAGCTGCACCCGGATGCAAATATTCACCTTCATACGAAGAAAAACTTAGTGTAAAAGGTGCAAGACTTAAAAACAGGGCTTCAAAATCGCTACGGAATTGCAGGAAGTCATCTTCTAATAGAGCTAGATTTTCTTTTAGTTTCCTATTTTTAGAGAGAGCAAATCCAAACCAGAACTTTTCTATAGAAAGCTCTTTTCCTTCTGTTTTGTGGTAGGTTCTACCGTATTCAAAAAGTTTCACTTCCCCAAACCTGTCAAGGTTAGACTGAACATTCCGAATCAGGGAAGGATAAATGGAGTTACGAAGAAATTTTTGTTCTTCCGGCATGGCATTTAAAATGGCTACCGAATCCTCTTTTTGGCCTTCAAAACCATTGTCTTCTTCTGAAGCAAAGGAATAGTTAAATACTTCAGAAAAGCCTAATAATCTGGAAAATCCATTCTTCAATAGACGTTCGAGGTTACGTTTATGAGAAATCGGAACCGGCATTACATCCATTTTAAGAGGTTTATTTTCTATATTAGAATATTCCATGGTTCTTCCAATCTCTTCTACCAGGTCCTCAGGAATGGTAATATCATAATTGTGACGAAATTTGGGGACAACTACCTCGAAACTTCCATTTTTCTCTTTAACTGAAAAGTAGAGACGCTTCAAATAAGCTGTAACTTCTTCGGCACTGATGCTTTTCCCCAATTTCTTTTGAATGAATTCCAGATCTGTATTTATTTTTACTACCTTGGCAGCAGAATTGTTAAAACCCTCCGGTTTGTAAGCCTTGAAAGCTCCCCCTGCATTTTCTTCAAGGAGTTGCAGGCTTCTCTGTAAAACAGGTAAAGACAGAGAGGAGTCGAGCCCCTTCTCATAACGAATAGATGCTTCTGAACGAATGCCGGTAGAACGTATGGATTTACGAATATTCTCTCTTTTAAATACTGCGGATTCTAATACCAGGTTTTTTGTGTTATTTGTAACCGAAGACTTAAGGCCACCCATTACACCGGCTATGGCCACCGGTTCGGAAGCATTTCGAATTAGAATGATACCTTCTTCGAGTTCTTTTTCAGAATCATCTAAAAGTAAAATTTTTTCATTTTTTATAGAGGGACTGACTTCTATTTTAATAGAACCGATACTATCCTTATCGAAAAAATGTGTGGGTTGTCCCATTTCTAACATTACATAATTGGAAACATCTACCACATTATTAATGGATTTCTGTCCGCATTTCTGAAGTCGAAGCTTGAACTTTTCTATAGAAGGGCAGACCTTTACTCCTTCTATAAGGGATGCGTAATAGGAGTGAGCATTATCATTTTTTAATACTTCGATGACACTCTTTTCTTCTGCAAAAGAATATTTTACTTCAAATGGATTAAAGCGTATCGGGAGATTCAGTTGGGCACAGAGTTCCCTGGCAAAGCCGTAGTGGGACCAGAGATCCGGCCTGTGGGTAATGGACTTATTGTCTACATGAAAGATTTTATCTTCAAGATGAAATAGTTGTCGAATTGTAAGGCCAATTTGGGTATCAGCAGGAAAAATATGAACTCCGGAATCGTCTTCATTTATATCCATTTCCTTGCCGGAAACAAACATTCCATAACTCATGATTCCGCGAAGTTCGGCTTCGGAAATATTCTTATCACCGATAATAGCACCCGGTGTGGCAAGAGGAACAATGTCGGATATACTCAAGTTTTTAGCAGCGGTAACTACTATTTTTTCTTTTTGGCCATCAAATACTTTGCAGACACTCAGTTTATCTGCGGAAGGATGCTTTTCGAGGCTCTGAATTTTAACCGTGATGACTTTTTCTAAGAATTCCTTGTATTCTTCTACCTCATCGACTTCACAGATGGAGAGGGCAATTTTTTCTGTAATTTTCTCAAAAGGGACAGAGTCAAAGTCGGCAAAATCCTTCAGCCAATCGTATGATAATTTCAAGTAGTTCTCCCGGTTCTTTAAGCTTTAAGAACATAAAAAACCGAAAGCCTACAGGGGCAAGTAGAATAAAGTAAGATGACCTAAAAGCCTTTTTCTATCCTTTTTCCAAGAAAAAAGCCGAGGGAAAGAGCCGGAATGCCTCCGAAAAAGAATATCCAGTAAAGAGGGCCGATGATCGTTTGCTGGAATCCATCAGAGAAATTTGACCGGTAGTAGAATTGGGAAACAAAGAATCCGGGTAGTGAACCGAGAAATATTCCCAGGAAAAGGGAGATAATCGTAAGAAGGATTCCAAGGAAGCCGGGACTTCTTTTCTCCCGGATGATTTGCTGACCGAAAAAAGGACTTAAATACCATACACTGCTGTAAAGTCCTATAAGTCCGAATCCTATGTTTACTCCAAAGCGGTATAAAAATTCCAAGCCTTCATGAAGTCTCGACCAGGTAAAGTTTGAGGAGATGCCAAGGAAAAGGGAAAGAGCTAAAAGAACCCCAAAGCTGCAAAAGCGGATAGAATGTTTTCTGGCTATCCAGTCTATATCTGAGTATTCTCCTCTCCGGATATAGCTGAAAAAAAAGAAAACAATAAACACGAAAAGGAATATATAAAAAATGGTCCCCAGGCTGTGATATTCAAGCATACACTGAATCCTTTATTTTTTTTAATTAGATTCCCTGAAGCCTGAACTTTTCGTTTCTTTTTTTTGCTTCGGGTCTTGGGGGGGGTATTGGCCTATTTTTTTTGGAAAGGGAAAAGGATGAAAAAACGAATTTTAAACGATAGACGTATATATATTATTTTTAGTATAACGCTGATTGCGGTGATGGGAGTTGCCAGTTTAACACCTGCCTTTCCAAAAATAGCTGAAAGCCTCCAACTCAATAAGGTTCAGGTGGGCTGGCTAATCAGTGCTTTTACTTTTCCGGGAATATTCCTTTCACCGGTTGTTGGGGTTATTGCTGATAGATGGGGGCGAAAAATGGTTCTTGTTCCCTCCCTTTTCCTTTTTGCAGGAGCAGGTTTTACCATCTTCTTTGTGCATCATTTTCAAACTATGATCCTGCTACGCATCCTGCAGGGAATGGGTGCAGCGTCTTTAGGTTCTTTGAATACTACCCTGATAGGTGATTTTTTTAAAGGAGAACAGCGTCCGGAAGCAATGGGCTTTAACGCCAGTGTACTAAGCCTATCCACGGCTTTTTATCCCTTAATCGGTGGTGCTCTGGCCGGGATGAACTGGTATTATCCTTTTCTTTTACCTTTACTTGCGATACCGGTGGGACTTCTGGTAATATTTGGGATGGAAGAACCGGAAATTGTAAAGCCTGAAGACTTCAGGCAATACCTGAGTTCAATGGCTAAAAGCGTTATGCGAATCGAAGTAATCGCTATATTTATCTTGAGTGTTTTGACCTTTGTTATCCTATACGGTGCTTTTCTGACTTATCTTCCTTTTTTGCTTAATCAAAAATTTCATTTGCTTCCGCAGCAGATAGGTATTTTGTTTTCTCTTAGCTCTCTTACCACCGCATTTGTAGCGACACGTATTGGGAAATTGAACCGGAAATTTGGAAGTCTTAAATTGTTGAAGACTGCATTTCTTTTATATTTTATTGTTACCTTAATATTACCTTCAGTGAATCACCTTTATCTTTTTATATTGCCAATCGTTATCTTTGGTATTGCACAGGCTTTGAATATTCCCAGCTTGCAAACTTCTCTTGCGAATCTCGCACCGGATAATCAGCGTGCTGTTTTCATGTCTATAAATGGAACGGTTCTGCGTTTGGGGCAAACTCTGGGACCCTTGATTATTGGTATAGGTTTTTCCTGGCAGGGTTTATCCGGTGCATACTATCTGGCTTCGTTTATGTCCGCTCTGGGTTTACTTGTATTATTTACTATGATGAGTGAGTCTCTTAGTAAATCCCCTGTTGATATAGCCCGGTGACCTGCTAAAACTCGTGTAGTAATTACTGCTCGCTGAATTTATTTCCATCTGAGTTTTCGTCCTTAGCGGCAATCAAATTACCCTGAATCAAAGTTCCCCATGCCCTGAAATAGAGAGAATCATAATATCATACTCTCTGTTTTAGGGCTGTTTTTTGAGATACCACAATTAAGCCACTGCAAATTCGGTATATTGTCTTTTATAAGGTGCTTGGAAACCCAGAACTATATCTGATTTTGGAATCCCTTTTTCTACCAGCAATAATGCTGCTTCTGCATTTGTATTGTCTTCTTGTAGCCAGACCTTTCCATCTATTATATCAAAATGGAATACACAATCATGAATTCTTTCTAATTCATTCCAACCCACATCATAAAGGAAATAATGGTCATTTTCCTTATCTATGACTATCTGTACATCGAGTTCAGGCATATTTACAGGTTTTCTCTTTGAGAATTCTTTTAATAGATCTATAATTATTTCTCTGTATTTTTCTAATTTATCCATGATAATATACTCTCCTGCTGAGGGTCATATACAATTATTTTCAATCCATAGTCACTAATGAGTTCCTGAAAATAGTCATTATCCTTTATTAATTTTTCCACTTCATTGGGAATCGCTAAATACAAAGCTCTTTCAGGTTCAATCCTTCTAATGATTTTCAGATACCCTAAATACTGCCCCAATGCAGAATTAAACTCATTAATAACAGAATGTCCCAGAAAACTTTTAATTTCAACAGCAATTTTTTTATTTCCTTTCTGGGCTTCTAAAAACTTTTCTGCACCTAAATCAATATATAATTTTACTTTTTTATACTTGATTTCCAAAGGATCATCTGTGATTTCCCATCCATCCTTTTCCAGAGCCCTTTTTACCGCATCATGAAATAAATCTTTTGCCATTTAGGCAGGGTTCAGGATAGAAAAGTTTTTGTCAAATAACATACCGCACATTAGTATAGCTTTCCTTCTTTTGCACTTGTAAATGTATAAAGAAATTTAGCTGAATTACCTTCGATAAAAATTCTTATATATCCACCTGTTTCTCTTATTTTTCAGTTTGAGGGCTGTTTTTTGAGATACTACCATTACTTTATACAATATTTATTATTTAAAAAGGGAAGCCAATTTCTTCAATTTTTTGTAGAGCAAAATTTCTTTCTACCTTTTTCACAACATCATATGCTGTACCTTCTTGTTGTGCATTTTGAATTCCATATTTATGAATATGATTTCCCATAATCCACATATTAACATCAACTTGATAAGACCATCCTTCACCAATTTGTTTTAAACTACTAGTATTTCTACCATATCCTATAAATTCATGTTTATATTTTAGAATTAAAATATCATCTGGTTTTATTTCGTGGATACATCCTTTTTGTTTTGCATTTTCGTGTAAAACGAAACAGTTATTGATAATACACCTTCTTAAATTTTCGTCGTCATAACCCTGGTTAGGCTGACCTATGCTACAAATATAATAATTTCTACTCATCTTTTATTCCTTCAATTAAAATTTATTTTCGTTATAGTAACAATTTACAAAATTATTTTATAGCATATAGAAGACTTTTTATTATGCCACAGCATATTCAGTAAACTTTCTATACGATGGAGGTTGTAAACCTAAAACAATATCTTCCTTAGAAATACCTAACTTTAATAACTCTAAATCTACAGGTATATCACTGGTATTTCTTTGTATCCAAATTTTATCACCTTTTATGTCAAAGTGCATGATAGTAAAATAAATTTGTTCGTCATCTTCCCAGCCAATACATAATAGCTGGTAATGATCATTTTCTTTATCAATCCAGATTTGAGTTTCGACGTCTACTTTTTCGGTGTAGTTTCCTTGTTTATGACTATTTAATATTTCAATGATTGCATTTCTAAACTTTTCTAATCTTTCCATTCTATAATCTCCTCTGTTACAGGATCAAAAATACAAAAATAAACTCCAAACTTGGATAATAAATTCTGGATAAAAGAAAACCTCAATATCCCTTTTTTAAGTTTCTTAGGTAGAGCAAGGAATAATTTTCTATTCGGTTCACTTTCATCGAGAGCTTCTTTATAGGTTACATATTGCCCGAATGCTTTATGAAACTCATAAGTCTCTGAAGCACCAAGAAAGCTTTTTACTTCCACAGCTATTTTTGTGACTCCTCTTTCAGCAATAATAACTTTTTCTGCTCCAAAGTCAATCTCATAATTTAGACCTTTTTCTACAGGAATTTCAAAAAAATCGTGGGTAATTGTCCAACCATCTTTAATCAGTGCCCGCCGTACTATCTCATGAATTTAAGGGAGTTCCTCTTTTTCTTTTGAAATCGGAAATTTTATCTTGGTGTTTAGAAATTTACTTTTCTAAAGAATTAATTTTTTCACGTATTTTACTTTTATTATCTGCCATAATAATGATTTGGCGGAAATTTATCATACACTCATGTTATAGAGCTGTTTTTTGAAATACCACTATTAAGCCACTGCAAATTCGGTGTATTGTCTTTTATAAGGAGCTTGAAAACCCAGAACAATATCTGATTTTGGAATACCTCTTTCTACTAATTCTAAAGCTATATCATAATTACTGTTATTTACTTGTAGCCATATTTTATCTTTGATTATATCTAAATGAAATACACAGGTATAAATTCTTTTCATTTTATCCCAACCAACATAATGCAAATGGTAATGATCATTGACTTTATCGGTACTAATTTGAACTGAAACATCTGGTAAATCTTTTGGCTGGACTTTTCCATAATTATTTAAAGTCTCAATAATTATTTCTCTAAAACTTTCTAATTTATCCATTTCACAATTACCTCATTTACAGGATCATAAATTACTATTTTTAATTTATAATCGTTAATCATAACCTTATAATATTCTATTTTAAAAATATGCTCCTGTATATCTACAGGAACAGCTAAATATAATAACCTATCACTCTCTTTTACTCGTAATAATTTTAAATAGCCTAAATATTGTCCTAAAGCAGAATTAAAATCATTTACTACAGAATTACCTAAGAAACTTTTTATTTCAACAGCAATTTTGGTTTTCCCTTTGGAAGCAACCAATAATTTTTCTGCACCCAGATCAATTCTCACAGAAGCTCCCAATTCTCCTAAAATCAAAGGATCATCTGTAATCTCCCATCCATCTTTTTCCAGAGCCTTTTTTACTGCTTCATGAAATAAATCTTTTGCCATTTAGATAGGGTTCAGGATAGAAAAGTTTTTGTCAAATAACATACCGCACATTAGTATAGCTTTCCTTCTTTTGCACTTGTAAATGTATAAAGAAATTTAGCTGAATTACCTTCGATAAAAATTCTTATATATCCACCTGTTTCTCTTATTTTTCAGTTTGAGCCTGTATTCTTCAGTGAATTCCAAAAAATGCCGTCCAACGTCCCGAGCGTCATGAGAAGTTTCCGCAGCATCCTATTTGGCGGAAATGTTTTATACGCTCAGTTTGAGGGCTGTTTTTTGAGATACTACCATTACATTATACAATATTTATTATTTAAAAAGGGAAGCCAATTTCTTCAATTTTTTGTAGAGCAAAATTTCTTTCTACCTTTTTCACAACATCATATGCTGTACCTTCTTGTTGTGCATTTTGAATTCCATATTTATGAATATGATTTCCCACATATTAACATCAACTTGATAAGACCATCCTTCACCAATTTGTTTTAAACTACTAGTACTTCTACCATATCCTATAAATTCATGTTTATATTTTAGAATTAAAATATCATCTGGTTTTATTTCGTGGATACATCCTTTTTGTTTTGCATTTTCGTGTAAAACGAAACAATTATTGATAATACACCTTCTTAAATTTTCGTCGTCATAACCCTGGTTAGGCTGACCTATGCTACAAATATAATAATTTCTACTCATCTTTTATTCCTTCAATTAAAAGGGAACCTCTAAAAACCTGCATAAAAAAAGGTAAACAAAAATAGCGGTCAGTAAATATTTGTTTTATGGGTAATATGAATATTTTTGAATCACAATCACGAAAGAAAAAGCTGGAAAAGATAGGCGATCCATTAAGAAAGCTTTCGGACTTAATCGATTTTGAAGTATACCGACGCAAATTTTAATGCTTCATTTGGCCGATTAGCTCTTAGAAATGAATAATATTCTTCTATAAGTACTGCTCTTCTTAAATCCTCCTTTGAAAGTTCTTTTTCTTGAGATATTAAACTCCCAAAAAAGATTAAGATTATTAGAATTGAAAATAATTTCTTTAGTGACATAAAAACCTTCTTCAACTTTCACCTAACGTCAAAGCGTATGGGAAGTTTCCGCAGCTTCATAATTTGGCGGAAATTTTTCATACGCTCTGTTTGAGGGCTGTTTTTTATAATTTGATTCGCTTCTTCCAATATTTTGGATCTCGGCTTGTATGAATGACTGCAAGAACTTCTACTATTTGTTGGTTTTCAATTATATGGTAAAAAATAGAATACCTGAATTTATCTGTTAAAGCCCTACGAACTTCACCCTCGATACATGCATATATTTTTGGATTACTTTTTATTAACTCTTCTGCTTTTTGATAGGACAGAAAAAAGTCTTTTCCTAAGCCTTCTCTGACATTTTCGTAATAATCAATGACTTCCTCCAAATCATATGCAGCTTCATTGGTAAGGAGCAATTTGTAATTTATTTCCAATTATATTTCTCTTTAATCTTTTTGTCAAACTCTTCAGATGTTATAGCTTTATCTCTATGTAATTTCGCCTGTTTTAACCGATAATTTAAAAACTCACGCAATTCATCCGTTACAATGAAGGCTTCTTCATTTTCTGTTTGATTATTATCTTTTTCCTCTAATTCATCCAAAAATCTTTCAAAAACAAAATCTAAGAAATCTAAAACTTCTTGCTGTCTATTTTTTGAAAGTAATTCAAATTTTTTTAAAAGATTTTCTTCTATTGCAGTTTCCATTAATTCTCTACTCCATTCTGAAATAGTTCCTGATTCCAGAAAATAGTCTACTATTATTTTTTTGCCATTTAGACAGGGTTGTGTAGGTAAAAATTTTTGTCAAATGATATACTAATTATATAATAACTCACCTTACGCAGTAGCCTGTTTAGAATAAAAATAATTATCTAAATTGCAACTGAGATTTTTCAGAAATTCCATAGCTTTTTTCTGAGCATTAAAATATATCCATTTTCTAACATTTGTCTGGTTAACAGAGGCCACAATTCTTAGTTTTTCCAATTTAACAAATGCACACAGAGAAGCAAATATATGGTTACTCTGAGTTCTTACTGTCTTTGTCTGTGATTTTGTGATAGCTGTATTCTGCTTGATCGACTTGTGATAATCTTCAATTTTCCATCTTTTTTGATAGATTTCAAAAAGGTCATTATAGGATAATCCGGGATCACTTGTTATCAGATAGAGAATTCCAGTGCTTTCATCTTCGTTTATGAAGACTTTTTTCACAATATACAGGGGAAACCTTACCCCTTCAAGGAAAACTTCTTTTACGGAACCTTTTTCCAATTCAATAGAATCTATTGGTATGTATCTTTTTTCCTTTTTGTCCTGAAGACTCATGGCTACAAGTCGGTTACTTTTCAAACCCATTATGAAGTCCTTTTGTAAGTCTACCTTGAAAAACATCATGTTTTCTGTTGAAGAAAACCAGGAATCTGTAAGAAAGTATTTGAACTTCACACCATTTTTTATTATCTGTTGGCTTAAATCACGAACTATTTCGTTTTTGCTAATGGGACTTTTTCTATGCTCTTTTCCTGTTTTTTTATCAATATAGATTTCTGTTTTCTTCACCATATAATAGCTCACAGGAATACTGATACCGTTAGAATAATAAAGACCTGTTAAAAGGTTGATTCCCTTAACATTTCTGTTTTTCGTATGAGAGTAGTGCCAGCTAATCATTTCATTTTCATCTGTATAAGGTTTCTCAAGTATCGAATCATCGAAAGCTATTACAGCATCTTCTGAAGCTACTTTCTTCACAATAGGTTTTACTTCTTTCCAGAGGTCTTTAGGTCCAAATTCGGGTTCAGATAGACTTCTGGTTATCCTGTCATGTGAAATTATTCCTCCCGTCAGCGCTGATAATCCGGTCGCTGTAACCTCTCCGAAACTCGATAGCAAATAATCTACATATAATTCAAAAATTTCGTCGTGTCTCATACTTCTATTGTCGTACAGGCACTCATTCTATTTTATTTTTTATTTCCTCTGCGTAAGGTCACATAATAAGTTGAATTAGGTAGTAAATCTTCTATTTCATAAAATAGAGCCAAGAATTTTTTATGAAATTTTATACAAACATTCTCCTTTTCTCATATCATCTGGGGATAATCTTTTTTTATTATCAAATAAATTCTTATATTCACTTACTTTAAATTTCCAAGCTTCATTAAGAATAAATTTTGTATCATATAGTATCCAAATTAAAATATCCCAATCATAATTTTTAGCATTTGCAACTTTTGTAACTTTGCTCCCGGGTTTTCCACTAGGTCTATTTGCTTTAATTTGATACTTTTTATTTTCAAATAAAAAATCGAAACCTTTCGTTACAGCAGTTTGATTTTTCATTGATTTAGAATATTTCTCATCATCACATCCAACTAATTTTGCAGCATCATATTCAGATATAGCCGAAGTTATTTGCGGCATGACAGTATATCTATCTTCCCATTCTAATGCAATGTTAACTAATGAATCTCTAATATTTTCCATGTTTTATTCATTTAACTCTAATATTTTCCATGTTTTATTCATTTAACTCTAATATTTCTAATAATAAAAAATGCCCTCACAACGTCCCGAGCGTCATAAGACGTTTCCGCAGCATCCGATTTGGCGGAAATGTTTTATACGCTCTGTTTGAGGGCTGTTTTTTGATATACCACTATAAAGCTCAAAAACAACTATCATTAAATTTTTTCAGCTAATTCCTGTTCTCTACAGTAAAACATTAGCATTTTAGCAGTGGAGCATTCATACTTTTTTCTATATATAATTTATGGCTGATCTTTTTATCAGTTAATTCATCAAGTAAATTTAACTGGTATTCTATTTCTTTTTGAATCAATCCATCTTTTGCCAAATATGCTTCTAATTCTTTTACAGAAAGTTCATGACTTAGATTATCTCTTTTTTGAATAAATAGTTCTAAAGAGCCAAAAGCAATTTCGGAGCAGCTTTCTATATGAGAAGAATCTTTATTTTTAACAAAAGAAAAACAATCATAGAGCATACTGGAACAGTCCAATGCCAGAGAAGCTTCTAAACTTCCAGAAAATTCATCCATATCCGGCGTAATATCTTCTATAAAATTATCAATGAGTTCTAATTCTTCCGATTCATAGCTTTCCTGTCTCACAATATTCTTTAGGAGGTCTATTCCGTTTAACAATATCATGGGATTACCCCATCTTTCTGCGATATAGAAGGTAAAATAATTAGGTAAAAACCGTTCTGTTATCATTACTCCAAAAGCAAGCTGATTGTAAGTTGAGAGTTTGGATATTTTCTCTTTAATCTGTTGTTTTATCTTTTTATCCATTATGAATCTCTCCTTTTCTTAGACTTCTTTCCAGAGAAAATTGTCCAAGATTTAATTCCACGTTTTTTAATTTCCAACTCACAATCAAGACAAATCGGACGGCTGGCTCCAATATCGGTAATTGTTAAATTTTTGTCATCTGCTTCCGCAATTACATTGTCTTCTGCATGGTTTCCCGGTTTTCCCTTTGCAGGAATTTCATCTTCTGATAATGCTTCTCGAATCTCTGCTCGTAAATATTCCTCACTACTTCCTACTATAGAGATATTTGAATCAGTGATTCCTACTGCTGTTGTAGTATGCCGTTTGGTTCTTTCATTTGAAAGTTTATTATGAAGCTCAATAGCTCTGTTTTCCGGATTTGTCATCTATTACTCCTTCCAATGCTATTAAAATGCGATGAGAATGTTTTTTTCGATTCAGATTTCAATATTTTTTTAGTTGTTAATGAAAAATTTTATTTATAACATCTACCACAGCCATTCCAAAGCAAATTATCTATAGGATCAATAATTTTTGGACTAATTCTCCACCTTTCTAAACATCCATCATATCTTGTATAAAAAATGAGAGATATATCATTAAAAACAGGTTCTGTTGTATTATTTCTTTTTAAATCTTCCATAAGAAGAAGTAATGTATAAGCCATACTTTTCTCTTCTTCTTTACACTTCTTATGAGAGACTCTATCACTAGCAGGTCCATCACAAGAAATAAAGGTAACTAAATATAAAATTAAAAATAAAAAAAATAAAGATTTTGGTAAATTATTCACTTTTCTCAAAATTTTCAAAAAATGCCCTCACAACGTCCCGAGCGTAATGAGAAGTTTCCGCAGCTTCATAACCTGGCGGAAATTTATCATACGCTCTCGTTGTCCGAAGTTAAGATATTTCAATCTGATTACCTTCTTTTATATAGTTATATATAAATTCAATACCAAATTCATTATCTATTTTATGATACAAGTTATAAAATTTTTCAATAACTATTAAGGTTAATTTTAAATCCTTAAACTGAAGCATATAGACCAAAGCGTAAAAGGCATAATACTTCACTATATATGGACATTCAATTTCAAAACAAATATCTTTTAATATATCTTCTCTATTGTTATTTGCATCTATTATATGAAATACAATTTGACCGATTCCACCTCTACTATAACTCCCTCTGTCTTCTAAAAGATTTAACATTTTTATAATTTCATTAGTTTTGAAATCAGCAATTACATTCTTAACTATATAATCAGAAGTTTCATATTTTATTATATTTTCTTTGTGCCAATATATATCTCCATGACTTACATAATACGATAAAACAGATATAATTAAAATCAGCAAATTGGGTTCATCGGTATTTTGAAAAATAGAAAGAATCAATGAAACAACAAATAACTCATTTCTATAATTATAAAAAAGATATTTTATCGAGGACACTAAATCTTCAAAGGAAGTATTGCTTTTGTGTGTGGATAAAGTATTCATACTACGGATCAATGAATTAAGAGTATTTTCTTTTTTATATTTATTTGAGCAATATTCGATTAGGTTTTCAATTTGACATTCAGCTTTATTTATATCAAAGGATAGACTATACGGTCCTTTTTCTATTATTTTTATATTTTTCAATAAATAATCAGAAATATCAAACCAAAATACTTTTTTAATTTCCGGGTGATATCCAACTATAATAACTGGTAGAAGATGTGAACTCCAATATTTGAAATGATTCATATCTGCATTTAAAACAAGTTTGTTATTTTTAAAATAAGATTTTCCGGACTTTATTTGAATTCCTATGCAGCATCCAGTAGCTGTTTCATCTTTAAAAATTTCAAGATAACCATCAATTCCAACATCATTTTTAGTATCAATTTCATTGAAGCAAGAACCACTAATATTAATTTGCTTACTGAATTCTAATATTCCTTCTTGCTCAATTATTTTTGATTTAGGTCTTTTGGTACTCAACTATATTCTCTCAGTATAATATATATAAACTTTCTAAACAATATTAAAATGAGTACTTAATAGGATTAGCTGCGCCTTTTTTCCTGAATTCATCAGGAATTCTTTTGAAAATATATTTATTTTTTATATCAGATTTTGCTTCTTCACCAATAAATCCTATTCTATCTGGTCTTAATTTATTACCCATATCAGGGAAATTTTCTGGAGTTGCTTTTAACCATTTTATAGGTTTATAAACTCCCTTAATGATTCCTTTTTCTACAGCAAGAACATACTCAACTTTTTTAATTTTACTTTCTGATAGCCTCCATGCATATCTAACTGCATCATATAAAGATTTTTCTGTAATACTTCTATTTACAGTAATCATGAGAACTTTATCTTCAAATATAGCTTCCTCTGCTGAATATTTATTTAATATCTCAAAGGAATGCATAGGGCCATAATCATTACTCCCACTTCCACCTTGAATATTTGATGCTGAAGGGAATAGGTCAATAAGTGCAGCTTCAACTTCAATAGCAGTTTTTTCATCCATCCCATGTCTATGAATTATATGAATAATTTTTAATCCGGAATTTAAAATTTCCCTAATTCTGGTTAATTTATCACTATCAGCATCTACATCACTTTTAGATAATGTATCATTGATATGTTGAAAAACTCTGTTGCCTTTCCCTTTTCCTACATAAAAAGTTTCACCATTTCTTGGATCTATCAGCCTATAAACGTAAAATCTTATTTTCTCAATTACTTCTACTGGAAATTCTTTTATATCTTTCAAATTTATTTCCTTCTATATAAATTCATTAATTTTTGGACAACGTTCAAGGGTAGCCGACGTTGCCGGAATGCGAAGGTCTGAGGAACTCAAGACCGAAGCATGTAGGCAATGTCTCCGAGCCACCTAACCAAAGCAAGGACTGTGACTGAACGAATGGCACAATAACTTGCATTCCTTTGCAAGTTTTGTGACAGTAGTGAAGGCACTGGACTTGCACTAATACTTCTAAAACACTAAAAATTTTCACTTACACAAAAAAGTGGCTCGGAGCAAGAAGCCACATCTTCTGGTGGCTTCGCAGCGGCTACTCTATTGTTGACCGAAGTTTTGGTTAAGTTATTATATTTCTCTAATTCTTATTTTGTTCTTTGTAATAACGGTAAATTTATTATAAAGAGAATCTCCATATTTTTTGAGTAATAATTTTAAGGAATTTATAATTTCATTCAATTCACTTTCGTCATACCTAAGGAAGAGAATACCTACAGATTCTGTTTTATGTGCAAAAACCCATTCTCCAAAATCTTTATCTTCGGTCAAAATTAGACATTCATTTTGATTTGCAAGGACTATTATTTCAATATCCTTTATCCCTCTATAACTTTCTTTTATAGAAATTATTTCATATTTATCATCCCTTAATGATTGAATAATAATATTATCAATATTTTCATCTGCAATGATTTTAACAGGCAATTACTTCTTCCTTTGAAACTACATCAGCAGAATATGCTAAAGCCGCGTATATATCATCTATTGTTATGTGTGGATATGATTTTAGCAATTCTTCTATCCAAATTTTTTGAGATAATTTTCTAAGGATCAACTCAACAGTTATTCTTGTTCCCTTTATTATAGGCTTTCCAAGCATAATTTGTGGATCAGCAATAATTCTCTCTCGATAATTCATAATTTCTCCTGTATATTAAAAGGATATATATCAAAATTTATCCTCTCATACTTTAAAATTATGTCCATTCTAAAATTACGAGAGAACAAATTTTCTTTACTTATGTAAATACTACCGGAACGGATGAGTAACCCTTTTGATAAGCCAGATAAACTCTATGCCTTCCATTTATTATTCGGTACGGTCTCCCACCACTTCTATCCAAAGCAATAGGGTCACTACTACTATTCAATTGAGTTTCAAATGAATCATAGCCATTTTCTAAAGAAGAAAGTCTTGAACTACTGAGTTCGTCTCGACTCGGTATCCTAATGTCAGATAAGCTTACATTTTCCATTTAAGTCTCCTTAAATATTATCTTGATAGTTGTATCCAAAATTTCGGACAACGTTTAGAGTAGCCGACGTGACTTTAAAATTCGAAAGTGCGGTAGCACCTTTTGAATTTTAAAGTCATGTCTCCGAGCCAACCGTATAACTAGCAAGTCCTGTGACTGAACGGATGGCACGCAAACTTGCTCTTCTCTGCAAGTTTCGTGACAGTAGTGAAGGCACAAGACTTGCGATAGCTTTCCAAATAAACTAAAAAATTTATCTTAAACAACCAGATGGCTCGGAGCCAGAAGCCATATCTTCTCATGGCTTCTGAGCGGCTACTCTTTGTTGGCGGACGTTTTCAGATTTCTTTATAGATTTCATATTTTCTTTCCCGCTTCTTAAATGCATCCTTGCCACCTTCAAGAATATTGCAGATATAATTTTTAATTTCTTCATCCTCAATTGCTCCCATTCTATATTCTAAAGACTCGTTATTGTTATTAGCTACAATTACTTGTTCTGCATCTGCATTCACTACAAGATTAGCATTATGTGTTACAATAATAACTTGTCTGTATTTTTTAATTTTCTTAAATAATGGAACTAATTCATGCATGATAAAGTCATTGTCTAAATCGTCTTCAGGTTGATCGAAAATAAAGGGTTTACCAAATGGGTCAGTTGCTAATTTTAAGCAAAGGTAAAATGTACCCCTTTGTCCAACAGAAAGTTTTGAAGTCAGTTTATCTTTATATTTTGAGACAGAAATAATTTTCCAGAAGTTTTTTATATTTTTGGGCAATAGGCATTCCCGCAGAAAATCTCTTGCTCCATCTTTATTAAAAATATTAGAAGTGATAATATTTCTAAGATTATATTCATCTCCATCAATAGATATTTTGGTAATACCTTTGAAAAAATTCATAAAGTCATCTTTATTTTTAAAGTTGAATACCTCCGCAATACGCTCTCCTTTAGTTTGCCTTTGCGTTGTTTTAAATTTTTGTCCACTTAAGAAGTCAGTAATCTTTGAAATAAATGAGTTCAGTAGGAAATGTTCTTCTGCATCGATAGAAATATCTTTAAGAAGCATTTCCATGATACTTTTCTGTTCTGAATTTAGATTGCTAGAACTTTCCTTTAAAGTTTTCCATGCATCACGAATTTTTTCTCTATAAATATTATAGTTTAAATTAAATGTATCTAAATATCTTCCAATTTCGATAAACTTATCATCCAAATCTCTTTGCTTTTGTTCAAGTTCCGTAATTTTTAATTCTATACTTAAAATTTCTTTCTGATATTTTTCTACATCAGACAGTAAGCTTAAAATATTTGCAGTTACACCGATAGATTTAAAATTATTTTCAATTTCTTTATTTCTTACTCCTAGCCCCTCAATGTAATTAGATAGCGTTTTTTTTATTTTGCTAATTGAATCAATTTGTCTTTCAAAGGAAATTTCAGGAATAAGCATATTTGCGTAGTCTTCAAAATTTAATGATGAAATAAATGAATTAAAATCAGAAATTTTATCATTTTCATTGATTTCAAATTCCTTTAACTCTTGTTCAAAGATTTCAAGCCGTCCATTTCGATCTGTTGCTTCACCTTGTTTATTTAAATTGTCTAAATAATTCGATATTAGCTCTTTATTTTTACTAGTTGTTACTGTTCCTATTAAATCCTCCTTTTCTTTTTTCTTTTTCAACAAATAATCTTTAGAATTAATGTATTCGCCCAATTCATCAGTTTCATTCAAAAACATCTGAATTTCGAATATATCACTAATTACTCTTTCTATGTCTGAGTCATGGAGTTGTGTATCTGATACTTGAAAATCACTAATTTTAAGTAGCTTTTTAATTTCTTCATCTAGTTTAGACGAATTGTCTGCAATCTCTTTTACTTCTCCTTGATGAATATGTAAATATTCTAGGTTGTTTTCTTCTTGAATTTTAAATGTAATTTTTTCATCATCTTCCTTATTGAATGTAACCAGAAAATTTTCGGGTGAAATTATTATTTCATTAATTCTTTTGTTACTCCCAGTTTTCTTAAATGTTCTAGCGATAGAATCTAAGAATAAACTTTTTCCAGTTCCTCTCCCTCCAATTATTGCTACTAAATTCTTATTTAATGGTATTTCATTAGTATTATATTTTATTTCTGAGCTGTCGCTGAATATTTTACTATTAGTAATTTTAACGAATGAAAAATGAGGTTTATCATATTCTGTGTAAGGATTATTTTTTTGGATAATTACTCTATCTTCTGGCTCGTAAATTACCTGCTTTAAACCATTAAAAGTTGGAATAGCTTTTATCCAGCAATATAAATCATTGTCCGGTTTAAAAAGTTTTGATTCGTCGTGGGCATCTGAACCATGAATACAAGGTTTTAGGGAACCGCATTTGCGTAAAATTTGCTCTGGCGTATCAACAATATTGCCTTGTGAATTTTCTTTTTTTCCTAAAAAGTATTTTCTGTCGGAAGAATTGCTAGAAAATATCATGTCAGATAAACGAAATATTGATTGTCGCAGTGCATCAAGACTTCCTGGAGTTATACTTTCAAAAAACTCATAATGCTTTTTAATTCCTGATACTCCATCCTCTCCATTGCTAACTACTATTATGGAATTTTTTCTTAGCTCAATATTTTCATCTAATAATTTTTGTACATTTTCATGCGATACTATAAAAGAATTAACTCCTCTCTCGTATGCTTTCAAATCGTCTAACGATGGTTCTTGGTCTTTTCCTAAAGCAATCATGCCTTCTTTATTCATTCTAAATTTTTTACCTGAACCTGCTGAATGCTCAATGGCAGCAAAAAAAGCATTTTCTAGTTTGTCAACATATTCTGGATTAAATAAGAAGTGAATATTGATTAAATTATTTTTATCTGTAACCGGAATCATTCGTAGTTCTACATTCGGTAATAAAAGGATAGATGAAATAAAATCCTTTGATTCTGAATCGAATTCAGTTCTAGTATTAATATTTTTTTGAAATTCAACTACTTTTTTATAATTCTCAATACTAAAATAGTCTGTTATTCCTATGACATATATTTTACTTTCAAACGCTTTTCTAAATAATTCAATACAATATGAAGTAAAGTCCGAACTTGTAAACTGATCGTTCTTATTAGTTTCTTTGGTGTGAATATGTAAATCCCATCTATGCCAAACAGAACCTTCTAAATATTTCTTCATTATACTTTCCTTTTAATCTGAAAATGTCCGCCAACGTTTCGAGCGTCATGAGAAGTTTCCGCAGCTTCCAATTTGGCGGAAATTTATCATACGCTCTTGTTGTGCGAGCGTTTTAGACTCTTACTACTATAGAGTTTTTATTGACGCTGTTTACTAAAACCAGTCTCGACACGGATGTCGAGTATATTACTATCATATCCCTTTGTTAATAATTTCTTTTTCTTCATCTGTTAAGCCATATAATTTAAAAACCATTTCATCGATTTCTAAATCTGTTTTCTTTATTTCATTGTCTAAGACTATTAACTCAGTTTTATACTCTTCATAGTACTTTTTTAGGCTTCCTATTTCTTTAGGACCAAATTCTTTTCCTTTTGGCATTTGTTTTTTTAGTTCTTTTTTCATTTCATCAAAATTTAATGTATAAAAGCCATCCAGTTTATTTGATAATTTAGTTACGGAAAATTCTGATTTAATCCATTCTATAAATTCAGATTTTTTCTCATGAAAAGATTTATTTAGAGTTAGCATTATATCTGCTTTTTCAATGAAAGGGATTTGTTCCTCAGATGTTGTGTTTTTAATTGGTAAATTTTCCAATTCATTTACTTTTATTTTTGGAAACAAATCGTTTGATTCTCCAAAATATGTTCTAAAAAACCATCCCATAAGCACTGAGTTTATAATAGTTAAAAAATATTTCAACATATTAGAATTTACTCCACGAATCATATGGGTAGTATCGTTGGTAAAGTAACCATAGTCATCAAAACAAGCATTCAATTTTATCCCAGAAACTTCTCTGACAACAATTTTTGGATTAAGAAAGTCCTCTTTTTTTTTAGGGGACATTAGCCAAATTCCCCACTTTACCCATTGTTTATTTGGCTTAATATAGTATGAAGAAATATTCCCTCCTTTTATATCTGGAAAATATGAACCGTCTATTTTAGTTTTTGAATGATATACCCAATTATCCACATCTTTTCTAGTTTGAGGAAAATCTCCATAGATTGACTTTCCATAGCCTACTTGATAAGGCTTATATCCCCCAGTGATGGTAGTTTGTTTTCCTAAGTTTGTACTGTTTATTGTAAGCTTTTCAAATATATTAAAAATAGTCTCATTTAATTCACAATTGAACTTATCATATTTTACCCAATTTAGAAAATTAGCTTTATTATACTTTATATTTTGAAGGATAATTTCTGGATTAATAATTTTAGCAGCATTTACAAAATAGTTTTTATCAGCATTTTGATTTTTTGAAAAAATAATTATACATGTATCAATATTCGCATCGCTAAATACTTGATTCACAAAAGATATAACATAATGAAATTTAAAAATTAAAAGCTTTTTGCGAAATTCCGAACCACCTTTTCTTGTCATCCAACTATTTGGAATTATTAAACCGCAGAATCCATAATTATTTAAAATCATATCTGTAAGTATAGAAAACATTTTATATGTATCAATATTAGACTTGAAACCAAATTTATCAATATAGAATTTTTTATGTTCAATAGTTGCACCATAAGGTGGATTTCCTATCACTACATCAAAGCCACCATTCTGCATAATTTCAGAAAACTCTTTATTCCAATCAAAAGCAAGTTTCCCTGCGATAGATTCATCATCTATTAAAGAGTTACCACATTTAATATTTTTAGAAAGGTCGTCAAGTTTTCGTCCACGTTCAGCGGTACGAAGCCATAAGGAAAGACGGGCTAACTCCACTGACTCCTCATTAATATCTACACCATAAAGATTATTTTCTAAAATAGAAGAACGAACATCAAAAAAACCCAAGGCATCTCCTTCAAGAGGTCGTCTATGCAGGTCTATAAACTTATGTTCTTCAATTAGAAATTCTAAAGCCTGATTTAGAAATGCACCACTCCCACAAGCAGGATCTAATATTTTTAAACTAGTAAGATACTCTCTATACTTGTGAAGATTATCTAGAAGTTTTTGTTTCTCTTTTGAAAGGCGTTTGTAGTCTTTATTTAAATCAAGCTTAATATCCACTAAGCCAAGTTCTTTCTTTTTTTCTTCGCATAAAACACCTATTGTATTTTCGACAATATATTTTGTGATATAGTTTGGTGTATAGAATACTCCATCTTTTTTACGTTTAGTTTTTGATTTATCAAACTTAGCTCCGGTTACTTCTGCGTGCAATTCATCAATGTCATTCAATGAATTTTCAAAAATATGACCCAGAATATTGACATCTATATCAGAGCTAAAATCATAAGAAGAAATTTTAAGTGCATCTTTTTTAAGAACTGAGTCATCAATAATTAAATTATCTAAAAGTTCATCTTCTGCAAACAATCCTCCATTATATTCTGAAATATTTAATCTATCGTTCCCTTTATCTATATGTTTAAAATAAATTTTATAAGTATTATATAATGGTTCCTCCCTTCCAATATCAGCTTGTGCTTTATTCTCATCTATTATAATAGAAATTGTGTTAGGTGGTAAAAGTCCTCTATCCTCAGCAAAGAATATAAAAAGTATTCTATCTAACAATTTTTGAGATTTTTTCAATAACTCTACTTTGTTAATGGATGGATTATTTTTTACCATGTTATTAAATATATTCATTTTAAAACGGTGATAATCTTTATAAAGTTTGTCTGAAATATCTTCTTCTTTTAGTTTAGAATCATTTTTTATTTTGAATGGTTTATCATTGTAAATACTATTTTTCGATAAAAACAGATATAATCTCTCAAATTCAGAATAATCCATATTAAATAAAGTGAATTCTTCATAAGATTCTGAAGTATCAACATATAATCGTAGATCCTTGAAATTGGAAATGATTACATACTTACAGGTTGGATGTGCATATCTATATTCAAAACCTTGTTTTTCTACTTTTTTTAGATCGACTGTATTAGTTCCTTTTAATTCAATCACTCCTATAGGTTTTTCATCTTTAATGATTGCACCGTCTGCTTTACGATTATCTGCTATATTTTTATATTCAGTTGTTAAATTAAATGATGGATTAGGATTAATAGTATAACCAAGGCAATTTACAAAAAGAGCTGTAAGAAAACCTTCTTGATATTGTTCTTCTTTTGATGCTTCAATATTTTTAATCATTTCTGCATTACAAAAAACTTCTTTAAATTTTTCATAAGAGTTTTGAACTATTGTCTTATCAACTTCTTTAAGATACTTGTCTACTACAGACTTTTGGAATATTCCCAATTAAATTCTCCTTTTTTTATAAAACATCTACAAATTTTTCCGAGACACGGATGTCGAGGAACTATATAAAATAAAATCCTAAGCGTCAATACTATCATAATAAAGTCTTGAGTCTAAAATGTCTGCACAACTAATCATGTGTGCAGTATATATCCGGTTACTATGAACTAATCCTTATTTCCAATGGTTCGGATATGCTCGATAAAACAAAATATATCCTGCAATTTAACATCTTGATAACATTCCTTTTAAAAAGACAACAAAAAAAGGAAAGGCGAAAGTAAAAATTTGCTTTACGGAAAACTATACAGAAAAATAGTATGTTGAATATGAATGAAAGTAGTGATTTTAAGGAAAAGGTAGTATCGAGTTTCTTAAAGGCATTTTCGAAGGAACCGCGTTTTGTTTCTAATCAGGAGATTCGCTTATTTTTGGAGAAAAATCGTATTTTTCCCTCTTCTCAGGAATTCCTTATTTTAAAAGATTTTGTCACCTTGGATTTAAAACTTTCCCGGAAAATTTTCTCTGAGTTGGAAGTGAAAGAAGCAGAAAAACATCGAACAAAGCAGGAAACCTTTTCTCTAAGTTTACAAAAGTTTTTACAAATCCTCAGTATTCGTCGTTATAGTCCTCGGACTATTAAAAGCTATCGCCTGGCAGTTCTGGCCTCGCAGCGCTGGTTTATGGCTCGAAAACAGAAGTTCCTGGAGGATATTTCCCAGAAAGACTTACTCGATTTCTTTTACTTTCTCACAGAAACTAAGAAATTTTCGGCTTCCAGTATTCGTATTTACCGGTTTTCTCTCGAATTGTTTTTTAAAGAAGTTTTGCAGAATTCCCTCGACTTTCGAAACTTCTATCATATTAAAAAGTCCGAACACATTCCGGTTGTTCTTTCCAAAACAGAAGTAAAGAAAATGCTTTCTGTTGTTACAAACCTCAAACATCGTTTGATTCTATCTCTTCTTTATTCCTCCGGACTTAGAATTTCAGAAGTAGTAAATCTGAAAGTTAAAGATATTAATCTTAATGAACTTACTCTTGTTATCCGGGAAGGAAAAGGTAAGAAGGACCGCATCAGTGTTCTTTCGGAAATAACTGTAGATTTACTTAGAGATATGATGCAGGGGAAGAACGCATCTGCTTATCTATTTATCTCCAACCAGGGTGACGGAGTAAGACCGGTTCATACCAGAACTGTGCAGAAGATTTTTCAGGTAGCTTTGCGTAAAGCCGGAATTCAAAAAGAAGCAAGTCCGCATGATCTCCGCCACAGCTTTGCTACACATCTTTTAGAATCCGGAGTGGATATTCGCTATATCCAGACATTACTCGGTCATAAAAATGTGGCTACGACAGCTATCTATACCAAAGTCGCTAATCCTGTTTTGAAAAAGATTAAAAGCCCTCTTGCTTAAGTTTTACCTACAAACCGCTTACTGAGCAAACCAAGTCCGGTTGCTGAGCGAGCCAATGCGAGCCGAAGCACCGGTTTTACAGAAAGCTTACAACTACAGTATACCCTTCAGGTTCTCAGGCAGTTGAGTATAGGTACGGGATTAGCTGCCGGTATACGTAATTGTAGCTTTTTTGCCTACCGGTACGTATTCCGGATAGTATAGCGGAAGGTATACTGACCTATATAGCAAGCTGAAAGTTGTATTTCAGGTGTATGAGCCGGGGATGGGTAGGCATCTGAAGCTATTCCTGTACTATAAAACATTATACATGGCTTGAATCAGATCACTATCATGTATGGGTTTTTCTAAATAATCATTCATACCCGCCTTTATGCAAATATCCCGGTATCCCGTTGTAGAATGGGCTGTTATGGCAATGATAGGTATTTGAAGTTTATGCTCCAGTCTTAAGTCTCTTGTAGCTTCGATTCCGTTCTTTTCGGGCATCTGTATATCCATTAAGATCAAGTCATAACTATTTTTTATGGCTTTTTCCACTGCTTCAATTCCATTTATTGCCTTATCACAGATAACTGAATGATTTTTCAGTATATGCTCCACTAATAATTGATTTAGAGGATCATCATCTACAATTAGTATTTTCTTTTGATTTAGAAACGAATAATCACTGATGATTGTTTTTTCTATTGTATTTTTTCTTTGTATTGTTTCAGCAATAAATGTGAAAATAAAAATACTCCCTTCACCGGATTTACTTTCAACAGATATTTTTCCTTTCAGCAAACTGGCTAAGCGCTGGCATATACTCAAACCAATTCCTAAGCCACTATGCTTCCGATTGATAAAATCTTCCAACTGGTAAAAAGGATCAAAAATATTCTGAATATCCTTAGGTTCGATACCACAACCTGTATCCTGTATTTTTATTGTAATTTTAACCTGATCAGTATCCGGAAGATTCTCACTTTTTGCTGTAATCGAGATTTTACCTTTCTCGGTAAACTTAATTGCATTATCAATGAGTTCTTTCAGGATTTGCCCTATTTTTGCTGCATCACTATGAATTCGCAAATCACCATGTAGTTCCAGGGATGATGTAATTATTAAATGTTTCTCAGATACTTTTAGTTTAAATTGATAGATAATCTGTTGTAATAGTTTTTTTAAGTTAACGGATTTTTTTTCAAGGTGGTCTGCGTCTTCATCGTTATCGCTTAGTTTTAGTATATTCGAAATGCTACCTGCTAAAGTTTGTGCTTTGTTATTAATAATAGTCGCATATTCTTTTACTTCTTTTGAAAATTCCTTATCAGCGAGTATTTTACTGAAGCCAATAATTGTATTCAGGGGTGAGTTTAGTTCATGGTTAAGCATAAAGAGAAAATTGCTTTTTACCCTATTTGCTGCGACAGATGAAAAATACATAGCCTGGAGTTCTTTTTCCAACTGTTTTCTCTTTGTAGAATCCTCAAAAGACACTACAAAATAGCCTTTCTCCGGAGAAAAAGCTGTTACTGTAAAATACTTTTTTAAATGAGAGGAATATTGTTCAAAGAAAATTGGTTCCTGTGTTATGGCAACTTTCCCATATTTTTTTATCCAGGATTTTTCTAAATCCGGTATAACTTCCAAAGCCCTCTTACCGAGTATCTCTTTAAGCTTTAAACCGGTTATTTTTTCAAAGCTGGGATTCGCATCTATGAAATAATAGTCTATTGGCTTTCCCTCTTCGTCCAGGATAATTTCATGTAGAGCGAAAGCGGAAAGAGAGTGCATAAAAAAATTATTTATGTTGATCTGTTTCTTTTTTAACTCAATATAAGTCCAGGTTTCATTAATAAATGTGTGCAAGAGTTCTGCATCATCCTTAGAGTAATTTCCTGTTTTATTTCCAACTCCTACTACCGCTTTTACTTTCTCCTCTTGTAATACAGGAGCACTCATATGGTTTTCTAAAGGAAAGTGGCCTTTCGGAATGCCTTTCTTGTTTGGATAGTGAGGATAGTCATTGTGAATAGCAGGAGCCTTTTTGGTTATGCAATCAACCCAGATGCCTGCTTTTGAGACCGGATAGTGAAATAGAGTCTTGGCAGTGCATAGCTTGCCTGTGTCTTTCGACCAGAGGAAAAGATTGACGTAATTTTTGTCTTCCGCAAGAAAGTGATAGTATCCTATCTGGCTGCCGGTAATCTTTACGGCTTCTTCTAAAATTAAAGATATTAAATCCTTTAGATTGGATTCTGGAGAACCCATTACATAGGCCAGTTCTTTGTAAAAGTTGTTATAATTACTTGATTTGCTCTTAGATTCTGTAGTCATAAATTTAAAATCCTCTAAAGTTTTCTTAATAATCTCCTTGACTCTATTCCACTTCTTAAAAATAGTGATATTTCACGTTTTATTTGGAAATGAAAGTATGCCCTCTTAGCTCAGCAGGTAGAGCACTTCCATGGTAAGGAAGGGGTCACCAGTTCAAGTCTGGTAGAGGGCTCCACAGGCCTGTAGTTTAATGGTAGAACAAAGATCTCCAAAGTCTTTGGTGGGAGTTCGATTCTCTCCAGGCCTGCTTATGGTTTAGAACTCTTGAGGTTAGCATGAAAGCAATCACTTTTCTACAGGAATGTAAAGCTGAATTGGAAAAGGTTCAGTGGCCGGGTAAGGACGAGGTGGTAAGTTCCACGGCTGTGGTTCTTGTAACTGTAATCATCTTTTCATTATTTTTATTTATCTCTGATGCTATTTTTGTGAAAGTCCTCAAATGGTTCTGGGGCTTAAAAGCATAAAGCTTTTGAGGCTGAAAGCAGGAAATCATCTATGGCGTTAAAATGGTATGTTCTTCAAGTTTATTCCGGTCATGAAAACAAAGTAAAGCTGAACATTGAAAAAATGGTTCAGCAAAAAAAACTGGAAGAAAAAATTTCTCAGGTAAAAGTTCCAACTATGGAAGTTGCTGAGATGAAAAATGGCAAAAAGAAAGTAAGCCGTAAGAAACTTATGCCCGGTTACATCCTTGTGGAAATGGATTGGGACGAAGACATTCAATATCTTATCCAGAGACTTCCTTCTGTATCTACCTTTGTAGGACAGAAAGGAGAACCGGAGCCTCTTACCATGGAAGAGATTAAAAACCTCTTTAGTGAAATGGGAGATGTGAGATCGGAAGAAACAGCCAAACCCAGAATGCTATTTAGCATTGGAGAGACGCTTAAAATTATCGATGGACCCTTTGCAAATTTTAGCGGAGTGGTTGATGAAATTTTCCCTGAAAAGGGGAGGCTTCGCCTGAAAGTAGAAATCTTCGGACGTTCTACTCCTGTGGAGCTGGATTTTTTACAGGTCGGAAAAAATATTTAATACGTTCGCGTACCCATTTTGCAGACAAACTTCTATTCCGGTTTGTAGTGCAGGATTGGGGAGAAAGTTTAAATAGGAAAGGAAATTAAGGAATGGCTTCAAAAAAAGTAGTAAAGCAGATTAAACTGCAAGTAGAAGCAGGGAAAGCAAACCCTTCTCCTCCTGTTGGTCCTGCCCTCGGTCAGGCCGGACTCAATATTATGGAGTTCTGCAAGCAGTTTAATGAAAAAACTAAAACTCAAATTGGGATGAAACTTCCTGTTGTTATTACCGTATACGCAGACAAAAGTTTCACGTTCATTACAAAATCTCCGCCTGCTGCTCTTCTGGTAAAGAAGGCTATAGGTATAGATAGTGGTTCTCCTACTCCTCATATAAAGAAGGTAGGAACGATTACCCGCAAGCAGTTAGAAGAAATTGCAACCGTGAAAATGAAGGATCTGAATGCTAATGATCTGGATGCAGCGGTTAAAATTATTGCTGGTACTTGTAGATCAATGGGAGTAAATGTGGAGTAATGAAAAGAAGTAAGAACTATAAATCAGTAGCTTCCAAGGTAGATAGAACAAAATTATATACTCTTCCGGAAGCCCTTGAGCTTGCAAAACAAACTTCTTATTCAAAGTTTGATGGAACTATCGAGCTTTCGACTAAGGTAAATTATAAGAGTTTGCAGAATGTTCGCGGCACTATTTCCCTTCCAAATGGAACCGGAAAAGAAGTGAAGGTTCTGGTTTTCTGTAAGGGTGGAAAACAGGAAGAAGCAAAGCAGGCCGGGGCCGATTTTGTTGGGGATATGGATCTAATTGAAAAAGTATCCGGTGGTTGGACAGATTTCGATGCTTGCGTGGCCACACCTGACATGATGAAAGATGTAGGTAAACTGGGACCTATTCTGGGAAGAAAGGGTTTAATGCCTAAACCAAAAGCCGGAACAGTGACTCAGGATGTCGCAAAAGCCGTAAAAGAGCTGAAGGCAGGCCGTATCGAGTATCGTCCTGATAAGGGTGGTGTGATTCACCTTGGTATAGGTAAGGTTTCCTTCGATACAGAGAAACTGGTGGAAAACGCCAGGGCGGTTGTAGCTTCTCTGATGAAAGATAAGCCTTCAGATGCAAAAGGAGATTATTTAAGACTCCTTTCCCTGAGTGCAACAATGGGCATTGGCGTAAAAGTCGACATCAAAGAGCTTGTAAACTCTGTGATTTAACTGAAGGAGTGGTGATTTAAAATGGCGAACCCTACAAAAGAAAGGATTCTGGCTGAATTAAAAACCAGCCTCGAAAGCAAACCAAATTTTATTCTGGTATCATATTCCGGTTTGAATGTACAAAACATGGAAGACCTCAGGTCTCAACTTAGAGAGTCCGGTGCGCAAATGAAGGTAATCAAAAACAATGTATTCCTTCGCGCTCTTAAGGAATCTTCCAGTCATACCGGAAAAGATATTCAATTTGGCCAGGAATATTTTGGCCCTCTTGCGGCAGTCTTTTCGGATGAAAATTTACCGAAAATTGCAAAAGTCTGTAAAGACTATGCAAAGACAAACGAAAAGCTCGTTCTTAAACTGGGATATTTTGACGGAGAAGTTCTAGATAAGAATGGAGTAGAAGGAATTGCAGGACTTCCATCTAAAGAAGACCTATTATCTATAATCGGAAGAGGCTTAAATACTCCGGCTCAAAAAATAGCTACAGGTATGAATGAAGTAATTGCCGGTGTAGCACGTGGTATCAAGGCTGTGGCCGAAAAAAATGGCAAGTAACACCATCTTGGATCCATTAAATAAAAAATTGTTCTTAATTTAAGGAGAAACTAAATGTCAGTTGATAGCTTATTAGAAGAAATTGGTAATCTTACCCTGGTTCAGGCTTCTGAACTTGTAAAGAAAATGGAAGATAAATTCGGAATTTCTACCGCTGCTCCTGTTGCAGTTGCAGCTGTAGCTGGTGGAGCTGCTGCTCCCGCTGAAGAAGAAGCTTCTGAAGTTTCTGTTATCTTAAAGTCTTTCGGTGAAAAGAAAATCGATGTGATTAAAATTGTAAGAGAAATTACCGGACTGGGATTAAAAGAAGCAAAAGACCTTGTTGAAGCTGGAAACAAACCAGTTAAAGAAAACATTCCTAAAGATCAGGCAGATGAAATTAAGAAAAAATTAGAAGCTGCCGGTGCTTCTGTAGAAGTAAAGTAATTTTTTCGGTCTCGGTATAAACCGAAAAATTGTAAAACAGCGGGAATGTTACCTGTTTTTTCTCAAAGCAAAAAATGTGAGGATGAGCATCAGGAGATATAATTTGTTTTATTCTCCTGGTTTTGCCCTGGACTTCCGTGAAAAATCGGAGGTTAGGGCTTCCTTGTGTTTTTTGCTATTTGCGTTTTTATTTTTATACATTCCTTTTCTTTTTCTGGGCAGGAATCTTATGCCTGCTTCTTTTTTTCCTGAATTCTGAGGAGTCTTGTATCTAGATGAGCATAAACACTGCAAGGAAGAGAGTTAACTTCGGAAAAATAACTAATCTGGATGATTTACCTAACCTGATCCAGATTCAAAAAAAGTCGTATGATTGGTTTCTACAGGCTGATGTGAAAGACCCCACACAGCGCAAAAATGAAGGCCTTGAAGCTGTTTTCATTGAAACCTTTCCTATCGAAAGTCCTAATAACGATATCATAATGGAATACAGCCATTACCAGCTTGGGGAATGTAAGAAAAATCCTCAGGAATGTAAGGATACAGATTCTACCTATTCCATTCCTCTGAAAGCTGTGATTCGCCTGATTATTGTTGATACACACGAAATAAGGGAACAGAACGTGTATATGGGGGATATTCCCCTGATGACCGAACAGGGAACTTTTATCATTAATGGAGCTGAAAGGGTAGTCGTCAGTCAGCTACATCGTTCTCCGGGTATTTTCTTTTCCTATGATCCTGTAAGAGGAGCATTTTCGGCTCGTGTAATTCCTTACCGTGGTTCCTGGTTGGAATTTGAAATGGACAATAAGGGAGTTCTGGTCGCAAAAATCGATAGAAAGAAAAAGTTTCCGGCAACTCTTCTTTTAAAAGCATTAAATGTTTCTTCAAATGAAGATGTTTTACGTATTTTCTATAGTTCGACAAAGGTTCGTATTACGGGCGCAACCCCGAGGGAAATAAAGAAGATAATTGGTAAACGAACTATATCTGATATTATTAATATGGAAACCGGTGAGGTTATGCTGGAAGCCGGTTCTCGAATCAACGAGGACAACATCGATATCTTGAAAGAGATGAAAGTGAAAGATGTTGAATTAATTGATTTCCCTAATGGAAAAGACAACACTATCGTTGTAAACTGTCTGGAAAAAGATGGTGTCGAGGATTACGAAGAAGCTATAAAGAAGTTTCATATGATTATGAGACCGGGCGAGCCTTCCACTATTGAGAATGCGGAAGCAGAGCTTTCCCGACTTTTCTTTTCACACAAAACTTTTGACCTTGGTAAAGTCGGTCGTTATAAGATCAACAGCAAGTTTGAGTTCCATAAACCCGAATTTTTCAAGAACTGTGAAGAGAGAACCCTGAGACCCGAAGATATCATTGAAACAGTTCGTTATCTTGTGATGCTAATTTCTGAAGTAGAGAACTATTTCCATGATGATATTGACCACCTCGGAAACAGACGGGTTCGTTCTGTAGGGGAACTTTTAAGCAATCAGTTAAAACTTGGTTTTTCGAGGGTAGAGAGGGTAATCAAGGAGAGGATGACGGTTCAGGAAATTGAACAACAGACTCCTCAGCTTTTAATTTCTATTAAGCCGATTACGGCTGTTATTAATGAGTTTTTTGGTTCTTCTCAACTTTCTCAGTTCATGGATCAAACCAATCCTCTCGCTGAGTTGACACATAAAAGAAGATTGAACGCTCTGGGTCCCGGTGGTCTTTCGAGAGATAGGGCCGGCTTTGAGGTTCGTGACGTTCACTACAGTCACTATGGTAGGATGTGTCCGATTGAAACTCCGGAAGGTCCGAACATCGGTTTGATTCTTTCTATGTCTTCCTTTGCCCGTGTAAATGATTATGGTTTTCTCGAAACACCTTACAAGGTGGTGAAAACCGGAAAAGTTTTAGAGCAGATCGAGTATCTAACGGCAGATAAAGAAGAATATTATTATATTGCACAGGCCTCGGCTTCCGTTTCAGAGAAGGGCGAATTTAAGAATAAGCTTATTTCTACCCGTCACCGCTCTGATTTCCCTTATCGTGGACCGAATGAAATTCAGTTCATGGACCTGGCTCCTATGCAGGTGGTTTCTGTTTCTACCGCAATGATTCCTTTTCTGGAGCATGATGACGCTAACCGTGCCCTGATGGGTTCTAACATGCAACGTCAGGCGGTTCCTCTAATTGTGGAAGAGGCACCTTTCGTAGGAACCGGTATGGAAGGAAGGGCGGCTTATGACTCCAGGATCTGTGTCGTTTCCAAGCACGATGGGGTGGTAATTAGGGTCGATGCTTCTCATGTTGTGGTTAAGGAAGATAAAACCGGGGAAGAAATAGATTACGAATTAATTAAGTACAAGAAGACAAACCAGGGCACCTGCTTTAATCATAAGCCTATTGTCAGCGTTCTGCAAGCACCGGAAGATGGAAAAATAAAGAAGGTAACTTCTGAAAAAATTGATATTGAAGGTGATTCAGGAAATGCTTATACATTTACCCTGAAGCAAGAATTTCAAACCTTTGCTCCGCTTATGAAAGAAGGTACTAAAGTTTCCCGCGGAGATACTTTTGCCGGTCAAAAAATCAGCGGAGAAATCTTAGATGACTACGGTAAAATCCTGAAGAAAGGAACCGTTCTGGCGGATGGGCCGGCGGTGGATAATGCCCACCTTGCACTCGGAAGAAATGTTCTGGTTGCTTTTATGCCCTGGGAAGGTTACAACTTTGAGGATGCAATTCTTATTAGTGAAAGAGTTGTGAAAGAAGATGTATTTACTTCCATCCATATAGAAGAATTTGAAATTCAGGCCAGAGAGACAAAGCTCGGTCAAGAACAAATTACTCGTGATATTCCTAACCTTTCCGATAAAGCTTTCCGCGACCTCGATGAAACAGGAGTGATTCGGGTTGGTGCTGAGGTGAAAGCCGGGGATATTCTTGTGGGAATGGTGACTCCGAAAGGAGAAACAGATTTAACACCTGAATATAAACTTCTACACTCCATTTTTGGAGAGAAGGCTAAAGAAGTAAGAGACTCTTCTCTCAGAATGCCGAATGGTTCTGAAGGAACTGTTATTGATATTAAACGCTACTCCAGGGAAAATGGGGATGAGCTTCCGGCTGGCGTAGAAGAAATGGTGAAAGTCTATGTAGCCAGAAAGCGTAAACTTCTGGTCGGAGATAAAATGGCCGGTCGTCATGGGAACAAAGGTGTTGTGGCGAGGGTCATGGCAGAAGAAGATATGCCGTATATGAAGGATGGAACGATAGTCGATATCGTATTAAATCCTCTCGGTGTGCCATCTCGTATGAACCTCGGCCAGATTTTCGAAACCCAGTTAGGTTTTGCCGGTAAGAAACTGAATATCAATTTTGAAACCCCCGTATTTGATGGGGCCAGCGAAGACGATATTAAAAACTACTGCAAACAGGCCGGCCTGCCAGATAACTCCAAGTTCCAACTTTATGATGGAAGAACGGGAGAGGCTTTCATTAATGAGGTTTTCTGCGGATATATCTATATGCTAAAACTGGCTCACCTTGTGGATGATAAGATTCATGCCAGGTCAACCGGACCTTACTCTCTTGTTACCCAGCAACCTCTGGGTGGAAAGGCACAATTTGGTGGTCAGAGATTAGGGGAGATGGAAGTTTGGGCTCTGGAAGCTTATGGTGCAAGTCATACGCTTCAGGAACTTTTAACCATTAAGTCGGATGATATGCTCGGTAGGGCAAGGATTTACGAAGCTATAGTAAAAGGTATACATACAATAAAACCGGGAATTCCCGAGTCTTTTAATGTATTGGTTCAGGAACTCAGGGGTCTGGCTCTTGATATAGTCATCACGGATACAGAAGGACAATCTGTTGACATTGCTGATTATGAAGACGAATACTCCAGGAGTAAGAAGAAAATTAAAATTGAGTCTATAGAGAACACATAATGAGGAATTACACAACCTTCGATTCTATCACGATCAAGCTGGCTTCGCCGGAAAGAATAAAAGAATGGTCTTATGGAGAAGTTAAAAAGCCGGAGACCATTAACTATAGAACTCTTAAACCGGAGAGAGATGGTTTATTTTGTGAGAAAATATTTGGAACCACAAAAGACTGGGAGTGCTATTGCGGGAAGTTTAAGTCTATTCGCTATAAGGGAGTTATTTGCGACAAATGTGGTGTTGAAGTAACTCACTCCAAAGTTCGCAGGGAAAGAATGGGCCATATAGAGCTCGCTGCACCTGTTTCTCATATCTGGTATTATAGATCAGTTCCTTCCCGTATGGGTCTTTTACTGGATATGTCTATGAATGCTCTGAAAAGCATTCTGTATTTCGAAAAATATGTAATTATCGATCCGGCTGATTCCGGAAGGGTAAAAGGTGAGCTTTTAGACGAAGAAGAGTATCATTCTTATCTCGATGAATATGGCGACAAGTTTATCGCGGGTATCGGTGCCGATGCCATAAAAGAACTTCTTGCCAGAATCGATGTGGATGCTGAGGCCCGCATAATCCGTCAGAAAATTCAGGACAGAAATAAGATTACGGATAAAAGAATTGTAAAACGTCTCGAAGTCTTAGAAGCTTTTCGGGATTCCGGTAACCGTCCGGAATGGATGATTCTGGATGTAGTTCCGGTTATTCCTCCTGAGCTTCGTCCTATGGTGCAATTGGATGGAGGAAGGTTTGCGACTTCTGACCTGAACGATTTATATCGCAGGGTAATTAACCGTAATAACCGTCTCAAAAGACTTTTAGCCTTAAAAGCCCCCGAAATTATTGTTCGTAACGAAAAGAGGATGTTACAGGAAGCTGTAGATGCTCTTTTTGACAACTCCAGAAGGAAAAGAACCGTAAAAGGAAAGGGAAATCGTCCTTTAAAATCTATTTCTGATATGCTGAAAGGTAAGCAGGGACGATTTCGTCAGAACTTACTCGGTAAACGGGTGGACTATTCCGGTCGTTCTGTAATTGTTGTGGGTCCTGAACTCAGGTTTCATCAGATGGGTCTTCCCAAGAAAATGGCTCTTGAGTTATTCAAACCTTTCATTATGAAACGTCTGGTGGATTTGGAATTAGCTCCAAATATCAAATCGGCTAAGAAAAAAGTAGAATCAGAAGACAAAGATGTTTTTGATGTACTGGAATCGGTAGTAAAAGAACACCCGGTACTTTTAAACCGGGCTCCTACTCTTCACAGACTCGGAATTCAGGCCTTCCTGCCGGTTCTGGTCGATGGAAAAGCCATTAAATTACATCCACTGGTCTGTCATGCCTTTAACGCGGATTTTGATGGAGACCAGATGGCCATTCATTTGCCTCTTTCTCCCAAAGCCCAGTTAGAAACCTGGATGTTAATGCTTTCTCCTCACAATATTCTGAACCCGGCCAACGGTCACCCGATTTGCGGCCCGACTCAGGACATCGTTCTCGGAATTTATTATTTGACCAGTGAGCAAAAGGGTGCAAAGGGAGAAGGCAAGCTATTTACCGGTCTGGAAGAAATCCTTTATGCTATTGATGGTGGCTGGTTAGATTACCGGGCTAAAATCAATGTTCTTCACCAGGATAAAGTGATTGAAACTACTCCGGGAAGAATGATTTTTAATACGGCCCTTCCTAAAGGTTATAAATATATTAACCGTACTCTTGGAGATAAAGAAACTAATAAGATTATTGCAGAAGTTTATGACACCTACGGCCCCGGCCCAACAGTTTTGATGCTGGACGATGTGAAGAAGTTGGGTTATCGTTTTGCAACTCGCTTTTCGCCGACTATTTCAATCGAAGATATCGTAGTGGCTCCTGATAAACAGACGATGGTAGGGGAAGCCTTAAAAGAAGTCGAAAAAGCGGATAATGAATACCGTAAAGGGATTATTACTCTTGATGAACGTAAGAAGAAGGTAATCGAGATCTGGCAGAAAACCAATGATAAGATTACGGATAGTATGTTCAAGGAGCTGGAGAAGAATAAGGGTGGATTTAACCCGGTTTTCGTTATGGCAGCATCCGGAGCCCGCGGTTCCAAGCAACAGATTCGTCAGCTCGCCGGGATGCGCGGTCTTATGGCGAAACCTTCCGGAGAAATTATTGACCTTGCGATTCGTTCTAACTTCCGGGAAGGTCTGGGGATTCTCGAATTCTTTATTTCTACACACGGTGCAAGGAAAGGTCTTTCCGATACAGCTCTAAAAACAGCAGACGCCGGTTACTTAACCCGTAGACTTGTGGATATTTCTCAGGACGTGATTATTTCCGAAGTAGATTGCGGAACCGAGACCTACATTGAACTGGGTGTTGTAAAAGAGGGAGAGAATACCATTGTTTCTCTGGGTGATAGAGTTTTCGGTCGTTATACGGCTGAGGACATCGTTGATCCGGTAACCGAGCAGGTAGTTTATCCAAGAGATACCCTGATTAATCGGGAAGTATCCCAGAAACTGGAAAATCTGGGTTATACCACCTTAAAAGTGCGTTCTTCTTTGACCTGTGAATCCAGATATGGAATCTGTGGCTGTTGCTATGGAATGGATATGGCGAGGTTAGTCCCTGTAGAAATCGGGGAAGCAGTCGGAACCATTGCAGCCCAGTCTATCGGTCAGCCGGGAACCCAGCTAACAATGAGAACCTTTCACATCGGGGGTGCGGCTTCAGCGAAGATTAAGGAAAAAGAATATAAAGTCGGTTTCCAGTCTATCGTTAAATCCATAAATGGTAAAGTTGTAAGCAATTCACAGGGAAAACGAGTCTTCAGTAAACGGGGTTCTATAGTTGTGAGCCACCTGATCCAGGAATATCCTATGGATGAATTACAGAACCTTCTGGTGGAAGATGGTAGCCGCGTAGACAAAGGGGAAATGTTCGCCTCCAATTCTAAGGGCGATAAAATCAACGCAGAGAACGCAGGTAAAGTAGAGATCCTGAATAATAGGCTCAGAATTCTGGGTGAAGATAACGTAATACCGGTTAAAATTGGAACGATTCTTCTGACAAAAGAAGGAGATGTAGTTTCTCCGAATTCTCCACTCGCCGAATTTGACCCCTTTAACGATATGAGTATTTCCGATATAGACGGAACTATCGAATGGCTGGATCTCGAAATAGGAAAGAACCTGAGAAGGGACGAAGACCCGAAAACCGCCAACGTTATTTTTAAAGTAATTGAGCAAAAGCGGGAGAAGTTGAATCCGAGGCTTTCTGTTACATCTGATAATGGAGCAGTAGAAGAATATCCTCTTCCTGTGGATGCTATTATTACTATTAATTCCGGGGATACTATTAAAACCGGAGATGTTCTGTTTAAAATCCCGTCGATTGCGGAAAAGACCCGTGATATTACCGGGGGACTTCCGAGGGTCGATGAGCTTTTTGAAGCCAGAAGACCGAAAGATGCAGCTACTCTGGCTGAAATCAGCGGAAAAATTGAAGACAGAATGGAAATCGTAAAAGAGAAAAGAGTTTTTCATATTGTGCCTGATAACCCTGACATGGAAAAAGTAAAAGTTACGATTCCTCTGGGTAAACAGATTCGTGTGCAAAATGGAGACTATGTGAAAAAAGGAGAGCAGTTGGACGATGGAAACTTTGATCCGCATGATATTTTACGGATTAAAGGGATTTCCGCCCTACATGCTTACCTTGTAAAAGAAGTGCAGGAAGTTTACCGCCTGCAGGGTGTGCATATCAACGATAAGCACATTGAAGTAGTTGTGAGACAGATGTTAAGAAAAATTTTAATTACCGATAGTGGTGATACTTCTTTTGTTTCTCAACAACAGGTAGACAGACACTCATTCAGAGAAGAGAATAAGCGAGTAGAAAGTGAAGGGGGAAGCCCGGCTCAGGGAGTTCCTATTTTACTGGGTTTAACCAAAGCTTCTTTGAATACAGAATCCTTTTTCTCAGCTGCTTCCTTTCAGGAAACAACAAAAGTATTGACAGATGCAGCTATAAAAGGAAAGACGGATATGTTAATCGGTTTAAAAGAGAATGTGATCATAGGCCATATGATTCCCGCCGGGACCGGTATGAGGAAGTATCTCGATATCGAGATTTTCAAAGAGACCTATGGTGATCTTGACAGGGTAGTAGAAGAGGACGATTCTCATCTTCCGCAGTTACGTTCCCTGGAAGCTGACAAGCCCGAACAAACGTATCCTCATCAATTATTCAGCACTACGGTTCTGGATGAAGACGAGGATCTAGACGTTCCTGACGAAGAGGATGAAGAAGACGAAAATGAGGAATAATCCAAAATCTCGGGATAGTATTTTTTAATCTGATAGAAGGAAAAAAATGAATGCCAACAGTTAATCAGTTAATTAGACATGGTAGAAAAGCACAGAGAAAGAAAACAAAATCTCCGGCTTTAAAAGCTTGCCCCCAGAGAAGAGGGGTCTGTACAAGGGTAATGACATTTACGCCTAAAAAACCGAACTCAGCCCTGAGAAAGGTTGCCAGGGTTCGTTTGACAACAGGAATCGAAGTTACTGCGTATATTCCGGGAGAAGGTCACAACCTTCAGGAACACAACGTGGTTCTGATTCGTGGTGGAAGGGTAAAAGACTTACCGGGAGTAAGGTATCACATTATCAGGGGTACACTGGATACTCTGGGTGTGGATAAAAGAAGAAAAGGCCGTTCCAAGTATGGAGCGAAAAGGCCTAAAGCTTAATTTGAACGGAGAGTATTGTCATGTCTAGAAGAAGAGGAAGAGTAGAGCCCAGAGAAATGGCAAAGGATCCGGTTTACGGAGACAGGGTTATTTCAAAATTTATTAACTGCCTGATGTATGATGGAAAAAAGAGTGTCGCTCAAAGAATTTTTTATGATGCTCTGGCGATTATCGAAAAAAAGACCGGTGGAGATCCCTACCAGGTGTTTAAAGATGCACTGGAAAATGTAAAACCGGAAGTCGAAGTAAAATCCAGAAGAGTGGGTGGGGTAACCTATCAGGTTCCGGTTGAAGTAAGACCGGAGCGCAAGCAAGCACTCGGAATTAAATGGATAATTCGTTATTCCAGAGCAAGAAATGAAAAATCCATGAGTGCAAAATTAGCTGCTGAGTTTATGGAAGCACAGAAAGGAACCGGAGCTGCGATTAAGAAGAAAGAAGATATTCGTAAAATGGCAGAATCCAACAAAGCTTTCAGCCATTACAGATGGTAAATTTTTTTTAAACTCAAGAGTAAAAACAAAAACCCGGTTTTCCACCGGGTTTTTTTATGTACTAAGGACAAAATTTAATGGAATACAAAAGAGTAAGCAATACTTTTATAAGAAAGGCTTCAGAGTCTATGTCACGAACAAACTGATTAGGGATATTGTTCTTGGGTTGGAAAGTTGAGTCTTTTGGAAGAACTATTGCCTCTCGTTAGATCTTCGAGAGGCAATTTTCTATCTTTGATAGACACTCTCCTAATTGCAGGTTGGTGTTACTGCGAGGTTATACTTCTTCGACAGATAGCATTGTACCTTTTGTTTTTCCTCTACTGTTAGTGAACGGTTATAGACCAGGAGTTCAGCGATACTGCCTTCTAAATAACAGCAACTTCCTTCTCCTCCTATGTAAAGAGTTAATGTCGCAGTATTATCCAGAGTAACTCCTCCAAAAGTGTCGGAAGCTAATTCTGAACCATCAATGAAGGTTTTACTCACACTGCCTGTGTCATGATAGGCTTCCAGTATATGATAGTTATTCACCCAGTTTCCCGGTGCTGTTATATATTGTCTGCCGGTAGTACTACCGAAATCATAAATTAGAGATCCCATAAAAGCCAGATGGAGAGTAATTCGGTTTGCATTGTCACCCGGTTGCCAGGCCATAGTCAGGGATTGATAACTTGCCCGGTATCTACCTGAACTATAAATATATCCACTTCATTTGTAGCAAAAAGGGAAGTGCCGACCAGAGAATCTCTTTGCAAATATGTCGATCCATTAAACTGTACGGCCGGTTTTCCATTAATCGCATTCGCTATCCATAAGGGTTGAGAAGAACCATTTGTCTGGGATACATGCAAACCGTTACCGCTGGAATCGTTCCATTGTTGTATGCTTCCGTTGTTTGTAGCCGGACTTGTACCTGCATCGCTAAAAGTTCCCCCATCAGCCTTGAGCCAGAGCTTGAGATTGGCCGGTTGATGAGAGGGGAAAAATCCGGATAGGCTTCGAATTTCATCTATTGATAAGACCCGGCTGTAGATGCGCACATCCGATAAGGAACCATTCAGATAAGCGGCATTTGCTGTAGTCATAGCTAAAAGCTATATGATGCCAATCGGTATCGATAAGAGTATTCGTACTTACCAAATCATTATTCCAAAACGTACAAAATATTCTATCATCTCCTAAAAAACCCCAATGCAATCCCTGGTTAGGAATGCCGGATGTACCCAGAAATGTAATGATCCTTGCAATTCCACTTGAGGGGCCTGAGCGTTTTATCCAGGTTGCAAATGTCATCGAATTGTTACTCAGATTTACATTACTTGAGGAATTATGCATATAGTCATCTGTACCATCAAATAAATAAGCGAAGTTTGTATTTCCAAAGCGATCTGTATTCATTGAGGGATCATTCCCGTCAGTCCCGGTCGTTGATCCAATAGTCATATTACCTGGATTGTTGTCGCCTGCATCTATTGTGGCACTGTTCGTTGTATCCAGTCCGGGTTGTAAGGGAAAATAGGCCACAAGACCATCTGGCACTTTGGCTGATACTAATTTAATTTCAGCCTCGGAAAGAGCATAGTTGTAGATGCGAATATCGTCAAGTTTTCCTTTTAAAGGCCCACGTGAACTCGGAGATTTGCCAATATATAAAGAACCTGCTTCAGAAGTACTTGCAGATGTTGTATCTGTTACTGTAGCATCCTGTTTTCCGTTGATATAAAGATATAAACTTGCACCATTTCTTATAAAAATGATGTGTTTAAATCCGGTGTCGCAGATCGACTGAGAAGAAGTTATATTTGGATTATTAGTTCCGTCATATCTTGCAACCATAACTTTCCCTCGGTCACCATGGGTCTGATTATTAAAAACAATTAAGTAAGGACTCGGACCTGAACCTGACCACTTTTCTATAATTACATTTGCATTTGAACTGGTATTAGGTTGCTTACAGGCAATATCTGCCCAGAAGGCAATTGTAAAATTATCATTTGTATTAAATGTTATATTTGCATTTGAGGTAGTTGAAATGTAATCGTCCACACCATCAAATTGGTAGGCCTGTCCAGTTTTACCAGCAGGGTCGGTCGCGAATATGGCTCCGTTTACAGTTCCGTTAGCACCAAAGCCGGATTGATCCTGCACTGTTACTATCGTATCTCCACCGGCACCATTGATAGCATAGTGCAAAGAGGTCTTTATAATCGTGAGGTATTTTGCATCTGCATTCATTGCGTTGTCTGAGGCATCATAAATAGACTGAGCTGCAATAGTGTTTACAGAATCGGTTCCGATAAAACCAGCATCTACAATAAAGATTGCATTATTCCCGGCATCTGAAGCACAGACATCCGATCCCATGCCTGTTAAAGAAGAAGCACCAGAGGCACTACTATCAGTATAAGTCAGATCGACTTGGCTTATATCTCCACCACTTCCGCAAGTAGGTGCTCCGGTCATGGGAAATACGGCTTCTGAAAAAGTAACAATAAGCTCTGTGGAAGTAACATGGCTCTCTGCGTTTATGATAATTGGTTTTGCTCCATCAGCTTCGATAATCGTAGCGGTATTGATTTGGCCAAGAGCATTGGAGCTCAGGGCCGTCAGGACGGGCGAAGCTGTGGTTGTCAGGTCAGGTTTGGCTCCTGTGTCGGGCAGACTTCCTTCATCAAATTTCAGATAGAGGATAGCATCATTGACAGTATCTGTTTCAAAGCTTATCGCAGTACCGTGTACTAAAATAAGATTGTTATATCCGGCTATACTCCACTGGGTTTGGACAGAACCAGGGCCGTTCAGTGAATAACCGGGAAAGCTGCTATCGTTTACTG